>NZ_BAAGXV010000016.1:0-190590 GCF_054779655.1 Pontibacter brevis | reverse complement strand
AAGGCGATATCTTCTCCCACTGTTCGTCAGTTAACTCGTATCGTCTCATGACTTACTAACAAGCTAACAGGGTCTTTCGTTTGATTCATCAGACACAGCCTAAACCTACCTCTCCACCATTTCATACACCCGCACATAATCCACCTCCATTGCCTGCGGGAATACATCCGGAACAACACCTTCTGCCCCACCCCAGTTGCCTCCTACTGCAATGTTCATCAGGAGGTGGAAGCGCTTGTCGAAGGGCCAGGCTGCAGGGCCAGTGCCTTCGTTCATAAATTCGAAGACCGGCTGGTCGTCTATGTACCCTCTGATAGCATCAGGTGTCCAGTCAATGCGGTATAGATGAAAATCTGTGCTTGCAGTTTCAACGACTTTGTTCTTCCCTCTTTGGGTTCCTTTCGTATGGTTATAAGCTTCGGTATGCACCGTTACATGTACCCTGTCCTGGTCATACCCTACGTGCTCCATGATGTCTATCTCCCCTGACTTTGGCCAGCCACCATAGGCATTGTCTGTTGGTAGCATCCAGAGGGAGGGCCAGGTACCTTTACCTGTCGGGAGCTTCGCCTTAATCTCAAACCTGCCATACAGAAAGTCTCCTTTGTGCTTTGAGACCATCCTGGCTGAGGAATATTCATTGTCCTGCACGTTCTCTTTACGTGCTGTAATGGTAAGGGCTCCGTCTGCTACGCTGGAATTGCTTCTGCTGTCGGTATAGTACTGCAGTTCATTGTTTCCCCAGCCACTGCCGCCAATATCGTATCCCCATTTAGCAGGGTCCGGCTGGCCGGTATAGTTAAATTCGTCGGCCCAGACAGGCTCACTTTTAAATGTCCAGCCTGTACTTTGCGCGGCTTGCGGCTTTGGTGCTGTTGTGACAGGAGCAGATGTTTCCTGTGTTTTGCTCCTACAGGACATGGTAAGCACTGCGAGACATAACACTGGCATAAATTTATACATCGTTTTTTGCCTAGCCGGAGAGAGTAAAGTTCTTATCATTGCTGAACAGGTTTAGGTAAGCTCATACAAGTAAAGATTATACCTGTAATATACTCTTTTTAGAGCTACCAAACATGGCACCGCACCGGGTGGCAGCGAACGCATGGCTTGCTGCTTCCCCTGTCGAACGCTGAAGGTCTGTTTCGACACCACCTTTTTACACAAGCGACAGCCTTTTGCCCTCCAGGTGTTGTAGGCTATGTTGGGAAGTATCTCCGGAGTTCCTGACAATCCGAACCGAACCCGGCCGGACAAACGTAGAGGTTACCCGCACCCAACACGCCAGCAGTCTAAGGACAAGAAACTATAGCCGCTTCAATTAAGGCAATTACCTTAACAGGCGAACACCATATATACCTCCTGCCACAGAACCTTTGTGGGCAGCGAACTTCACGGTCAACACCCCGTTTGAAGCCTTTACCAGTTCGGCAGGAAGGGCATAGTCTACCTCATAGAAGGTATCTCCCTGTGCGCCATCCAGAATCACGGATTTCAGGAGCTTACCATTCACTAGAATATCAAACTGGCGGTCTTTGTCCTGGCCGTAATAGGTGACACGCAGCTTTCTAGCTTCCTTGTTCCTGTCTTTCAGGTCGTAACTGAACCAGCCGCTGGCATGGCGCCAGTGGCGGTCACGGTGCACACCTGCTTCCGTTTTCTCTCCGCGGTAATTGTGGTCCGACTCCGGCTGCTGCTCTCCCGGCGCCACCAGGTCAATTGTACTGGCTTCCAGCGCCCTTTTTACCTCCTCTTCTTCGCGCAGTTTCTTTTTCCGGGCCTCCAGTTCTTCTGTGGTTGTTACCGGCCAGTACACCATATAACGAGCGTCGTGCACCTGGAAGAAAGGCACCAGTTCCACATTTTTATATTTATCTGAAGCAATCAGGCTGGAAGCGGTAAAAGTCAGAGGTTTCCCTGCCACTGGTTTCAAGCTTGCCGTCAGGCTTTTACCGGCCGGTATAAGCACAGGGGCCTCTTCTACTGAATAGTTCGGGCCATGGGCGATATGCCCCATGCGGCTGCCATCTGCCAGCAGTCCCTGCAGATCTGTTGTGTCTGTGGCAGCAGCTAACACAATAGGCCCGTGCACAAACGACACCCATGGCGAATTATCAGGCAGGTATTCTGCCCTTGTCTCCATTGGTAGCACAACCGACACCACATCGCCTGACTTCCACCTGCGCTCCACCGTTACATAAGAAGAAGATTCTGATTTTATTTTTACCTCTTTGTTGTTTACACGCACCTTCATTCCGTCAGCTTTCACCCAATCCGGACGACGGATATGCAGGGCAAACTTCTGTGGCTTCTGCAGGCTTAGTTTTATTTCGGAGGCCTCCTCAAAAGGGAAACTTGTACGCTGTGTTACCGCCACGCCACGCTCCTTCCAGTTAAGGGTGGAAGGGATGAACAGGTTTACAAAAAGGTCCTTGTCGTTATGGGCGTAGATGAGTTCTCCGTACTTGCCATGGTTCTCGAGGCCTGAGCCAACACAGCACCAGAAATCCTCTTCCGGCTGCGAGTATACCCGGTAGTGCCTCGGCCGCATCGGTGTAAAGTAAACGAAGCCGCCTCTTGTGGGGTGCTGCGAAGAAAGGATATGGTTGTAGAGGCCACGCTCGTAAAAATCAATATAGGCTGTGGAGGCACTGGACAGATACAGTTGCTTCGACAGTTTCAGCATGTTATAGGTGTTGCAGGTCTCCGGCCCCTCCTTCGACTCCACCATAGAGGAAAAGTCATTGTCCGGGTGGAAGTGCTCTCTTACGCTGTTACCGCCGATAGACACGGTTCTGTCGCCTACTACTTCTCCCCAGAAGAAGGCCGCCGCATCCGCCCACTGCTGGTCTCCGGCCACCTCGGACACACGCTTGTAGCCAATTACTTTAGGAATCTGTGTATTGGCATGCAGGCCATTTAACTGGTCTTTCTCAGCCAGCAAAGGCTCCAGGATAGAACGGTGGGAGAACTTACGTGCCAGTTCCAGGTATTTCTTATCACCGGTGATTTCCGCTACATCCGCAAACACCTCGTTCATGCCGCCATGCTCGCTGCGCAGCATCTCCTGTATCTGCTCGTCTGTCAGGTTTTCTGTAAGATTCAGGCACCAGTCAGAAAGCTTGACCAGCATGTTCTTTGCTTTTTCATTTCCTGCAAACAGGTAGGCGTCCCGCAGTCCGGCGTAGGTCTTGTGAATGTTGTACCAGGGCACCCACTTATCATTCAGGGAGAAGCCACCGGCATTAATCTTTCCTTGCGCCACTTCCTGCCACATTGCCTCGCCGCCCGGCACGCCTCCTACATAGCCGTTCCCGTTTTTTTGCTGGCAGGCCTCCAGTTGATCCACCATATAGTTGAGTCTTTGCAGGAGTTCCTTGTTACCAGTAGAAGCATACATCAGGGACAAGGCCGTAAGGTAATGTCCGCCGATGTGACCGTCAAGCCCTGTATTTTCCCAGTTACCATAGCTTTTTGCTTTGGGCGTTATACCAGCTTCGCGCAGGTAAGGTGCCAGCAGCCTGTCCGGATCAAGCGCCAGAATATAACGCATATCGGTTTGCTGTGCCTGCTGAAAAGGGCTTTCCAGTAAGGTAACGGAAGAGAGGGGAAAGCTTTTTAACGAACTGTTTTGGCTGAAGCCAATAACCGGCACCAACAATAAAAGGATACAACTAAGGAATTTAAACTTCATCTTCTAGATATTAAGGCTTTGCTTTTACCTGCAGGAAAGACCATCCTAACGCTTCAAGTGTAAATTAAACACTTAAATATACATGAAAGAAGTAAAATTCTAAATCAGAAGTTCCCTTTCCAGCAGTTCAATTTAGCATCATTTTTCATTCCCTCATCCACTTTTAACTCCAGCGGAGCAGTCTATGCATAACAGACCGTACCGCTGGAGTTAAAGAAAAAATGATTCATTATCTATAAACTGGTCGTGTAACAGTGACCTTGGGCAATACATGTTTTTATAATATTGCAGCCTCGCTCACTAGCCTGCTTTAACTTTTCGACACATACTCCACCAAAGATTTATGAATAGCCGGACGCAAGACCACGGGCCCAACTAGCCCGGACTCCAGCAGGGGAGAATCCTTGGTGTAGTGTTTCCAGGTAGTAAAGGCCACTTTGCCATCATTCGGCTTCGGCTTACCCTCCTTGTACCATTCCGGCAGCTGCTGGATGGCGCCACCGCTCAGACTGGCAAAACCACTGCCTCCGGCTCCCGGGGCATACTCGTACACGTCCGGCAACTGTGCATCCCCTATCAGGCGGTTTGGCCATTGGTTCGTCACATGCACTTCCAGGTTATTAGAACTCGCTTTCACAGCATCTGTCACGTCCACTAAATAAGGCCGCTTCCAGAAGATGCCCAGATCCTTCCCATTCACGAACACCTGCGCCAGCACCTCCACCTGCCCCAGGTCCAGGAACAGGCGCTGGTCCGAATTTCTCAGCCCAGCGGCAGTCCGGGCGGGTATCTCAAATGTTTTCTGGTAGGTGGCTGTGCCGGAGAAGTACTTTACTCCGTCCTCTGGGTGTTGGTGCAGGGACATCAGCTTAGGCAGGGTAATATTGGCCGGCGCTCCCAAATCAGGTGGAAAACTCACCTGCCATGTGCCACTCAACTCCTGCGGCCTGCCAAGACCGGATACCTGCAAAGAAGTATTGCGCCCGGTGTTGTCGCGCAGCGTATACCGGCCATCCTGCCAGAAAAGGAGCCCTGGCTTTCCCTGGCCGAAATGCTCCACCACTGGTAATTGATTTCGGGCGGGAACATTTTGAGCGGCCAGCTGCCGGATGCGCTCCTCTCCTGCCGCTTCGTTCAGTAGTTCCGGTGCTGTCGTATCGCCGTTGTAATACGAAGCTCCTTCCTCCAGGAAAGCATGTCCCAGCCCCGGGTGTACGATGTTTCCGCTTTTCTTCCCGTGTTCCACCAACTTCCCGTTCAAATAAACAGAGGGTACATTGTCCTGATACACCAGTGCCACATGGCTCCACCCTGAAACAGAGACCGGCGCAGCCAGCGCCAGCACGGGCTTACCTTTCCCGTGCTCCCACACGGCTACTCCGTTGCGACCTACTGTTAATCCGGCCGCGGCACGCCCCTCACCATAATACTGCGCCCCGGGAGGAGGGTAAATGGCATAGTAGTCGGTCCAGGGGTCTTTGATATTGTCCATGAAATTCTGGGTACTGAGCATGACGTTGAACTCAGGCTTAGCCCAGAAACTGACCGTAAAATTGCCCGACACATCTTTGAACAGCTCACGTGGCTCCGTTGGATAGGGTTGGGCGCCAAGCAGGGTGGTACTGCCATTTAACACAGCCTGCACATGCCGCCTAGGAGCAGAGGAACGGAACACCACAAACACAGATCCGGAAGGCGCCAGTTGTACCGGCACGCGCATCTGTTCGCCTACCTGCTCGTAAATGCCTACTGGTGTGATGGTACCAGTATCGGCATCCCAGAATTCCGGCTGCCGGTCTTTCACACGGAACGTACAAACTAAATCTTCTTGCTTTCTCCGCTGATTGGCCAGGAAATAAACGTCAGCATCCTCGATGCGGCGGTGAATATAAGTAATGGGGGCGTCGCCGGAGCGGGAAGAAACCTGGAAGTCTGGTTTCAGCGCCAGTGCTTCCAGCACTTCCGGCAGGGGCTTGCCCCAATACACGCGGCCTTGCCCTACTGCCTTTTCCCCGGTGCCGCTGCTGTTATCTCCCCACAGGGCAGTTGTAACCTGGGTGAATGTGTCACGCTCATCCGGAAAGTTCTGCAGCCCCAGCATACGCGCTGGTTTCGGGCCTATCAGCACCATTCCCTGGTTTACCAGTTCCTGCAGTTTGCGCAGCAGTCCTAAGGTTATGCCTTTGGGCTCTTGCAGTACCAGTGCCCGGTAACTTATGCCATCCGGCAGCGTGATACGGCCATTTTCTATTTTCACGCGCTTCAGCAGCACCTCCGCGTTCATCAGGTCATAGTCGTAGCCTTTTGGAGGCGGTGGATTCAGTTCCTCCCTATCAACAATAGTGTAGCCTCCGGGGCTCTCGCCGGTAAAATATGCCAGGTCTGCCACAAACAGTCCCTGCTGCAACAGGCTTTGGCAACGGGTGAGGTAGCTCATCCAGGCTTTGCCGGGTTCCCACCAGGTATTGGTACGGTCGAAATGAATGCCCCAGGGCCCCATCGTCATACCGGGTTTGGCAGTAGGGTGCGGCTGATGCGCAAAGCGGTGGAAGACAACCCGGTTTAAGCCTTCTGTGAATTTTTTATCACCTAAAGCCTTCAGGGCAAAGGGGTACTCCTGCCAGCGGGCCGATTCAGGCTCGCCGGTAAAAGACTCGGCGGCCACCACTTTCTGCCCGTTTACGTGCGCAATGGAAGCAGAAAGCTTCATGGTCCGGCGCATGGTCCAGTTGTTCTGGAAGATGGTGGAAAGACTGTTCCAGAATTCCCCCACATTGGTGTCCATCCTGGAGCCGATCTGCATCTCCTCCATCGGACCTCTGTCGTAGGGCTGGGTGTAGGAAATAATGCCGTGCTGGTGGCACAGGTCCGTAAATTTTCCGTAGTAATTGTCTGCCATCAGGTCGGCCTGGGCACGGCGCAGGTCCCAGAGAAAACGATCGGATACCTCCGGGCTTCCTACCACACGCCCGGTCATGGCGGGCAGGTACTTTACCAGTGCGTAGCCCATGCGCTTCTGGAACTCCTGCTCAAACTTTGGGGTCCAGTTCTGCATCCCTACTTCATAGGAGTCAATCAGCAGGCCTACTTTACCTTTTCTTGCCAAAGGCTGCAGCGAAGGCAGCAGCTCTTCCATCATTTTGTTGAAATGGAAAGTAATAGCCTCTGCGCTGTACTTGTCGCACTCCAGCCCCACCCCTGTGTCGGGTGCGGAGCGGTTGAGCGTACCAAGTGCGGTGAAGCCCAGGCGCAGGATGGTCCAGTTGCCTCTTGGTGCTTTCCAGTTCAACTGCCCCTGCTCGTCCATGTACTTTGTAATATCTGTCACGCGGTTCAGATCGATAACAGATGCGGCTGAGGCTGCTGTACCGGATGCATCGGCCACACCATCGCCGGTAAACTTGTAATTGGCTCTTTTCAACCAGTCCTCCAGGCGGGGAGCGCCGGAGAAGCGCACCTGGGTGTACTTTCTCTCCTTGGGTGAGGTAAGCCGGAAATATCGTGCTTTGGTGGCAGGAAGCTCGGCTACCATCAGAGCCTCTTCGCCAGAGCGCCCCATTTCAGCAGCAGACGTGATGGCACTTACCTCCCGGAACTGTACGCCGTCGTCAGAGGCTTCTAATGTCAAGCTATCAGCAGGTGCGCCACCCCATCCCCCTGAACCGACATGTGAACCAACAAATGTGAGGGAGCGCGCCTCATACGGAACCTTAAACTCGAACTGCAGCCAGGCAGGCTGTTCTCCTGCTCCCGGCTGCACCGTTACGCCCTGCGGGTCCTCCCCCGTCAACTGTTTCAGGTGAACAGGTCCGCTGCTGGAGGAAACGCTTTTCACCAGGTCCTGCAGCGGCTCCTCTCCCTGCAGAGACGGGTAAGCCAGCACTGCAATGTCCCGGTAATGTTTCAGGTTGGTGAAAGGCTTTGGCAAGGCTATCTTAATTCTTCTTCCACCCTTTACACTGGCCTCGCTCCAGGTAAGCTGCTGCATGCCCAGCTCCGGTGTTATCCAGGGGCCGCCACTCGACGACCAACCCGGGCAGTTGTGCATCGTAAACTCCAGCCCCAGTCGGTCGGCCTCCCGTATAGCATGTTTTTTCAGTTCCAGCCACTCCGGGCTCAGGTACTTCACTGGTCCTTCCGGAATACCGGTACCGGCATCAAAGTTCTGAAAACCGCCCACGCCAACACGTTGCATAGCCTCCAGGTCCAGCGTAATGCCTTCTCTCGTTACATTCCCGTTCATCCAGTGCCACCAGGTGTGGGGCCGGGCTGATGCCGGAGGCGTGATAAAGCTCTCTTCCAGGCTTGTCTGCGCGCGGTGGCGCAATGTCTGGAATATACCTGCTGGAGTAATCAGGGTTAGCAGCCCTGCGGCACTCGTATTTTTGAGGAAGGTTCTTCTTTTCATCAGGTTTTGTAATGAGGGTGTGGAGGAGCAAATAGGAACAGGGTGCTCCAAGATAGCATTCTGGACTGATGCAACTGTGCTGTACTGTCCTGTGCACACCAGGATACCCGGAGAACTTTAACTGGGAAAGTTCAGGAGCAGCCTCATACTTAAAGCTATTGTTTTATCATGTGCCTGTACAGGAAATCCAGTGCTGCGCCGTCCGGTAAAGGTTTTGCTTCGGCTTTTTTATCCAGAACCATTACCTGCCTCTGACCGGTAGTGTAGGCTGGCCACTGGGGGAGGCCTTTGCCATTCGGATTACCGGTAGCAGCAAAATTCACCCAGTAAGCAGACATCACCTTTGCAAGGGCATGATCTACCTGCTCCCAGGGGCGATTCACAAATTTCAGGTTGTCGTAAGCATAAGGCACCTCGCCGGTGTGGAAGGCACCATATTTCACGTACTCTCCTGTTGCCGGAACCTTTCGGGCAAAACGATAAACATATACCGGAGACTTCCCCTGCTCACTTTGCACATTGGCCCAGGTGTAATTCTGAACCCCCAAAATCATATCCCTGGATATTTTCAGCTGCGATGCCGCCGCTTCCGCATCTGTGGCACCCGGGTAGTACTGCAGAAAGGTGTTTGCCTCAGAACCATACTGTGCTTCCGCCTCTTTCCGGAAATCTGCTGCACTTTTGAGGGGCCCGAACAGCAGTCCTTCATCTTCGTTCCAACCCGTCAGCAGGGCTACGTTGTTCTGCCGGCCTCTAGCAAAAATTTCCGGAATGGCAGCAGGCAATACACAACCATCTACAATAGGGCGTGTTCCCTGTGCTTTCTTTGATAACGCTGCTGCCGGTATGTCCCTTAACGCAGCAAGTGAGGGGGCATTGAAGGCTTGCGCTACTTTTAGCCCCTCTTCTTCCGCCTGCTGCAAGGTGACACTTCCCCTCGAGAAGTTGGCTCCGCTTTGGGCAATTGCTTTAATGAAAGCCCTTTTGCCAGTGGCGAAGCCACCAGCGCATGCACACTCATGGCGCCTGCTGATTGACCGGCAATGGTGACATTGGCAGGATCACCGCCAAAAGCTGCAATGTTTTGCTGCACCCATTGCAAGGCAGCTATCTGGTCCATGAGGCCATAATTTCCTGAGGCACCCTTTCCTGATTCCTTTGTAAGTTCAGGATGGGCAAAGAAGCCGAAGGGCCCGACCCGGTAATTAGTACTCACGAACACAATCCCTTTCTGAGCCATGGCTTCTCCATCGTAAATGGGCACTGCGCTACCGCCGCTGTTAAATCCACCGCCGTAGATCCAAACCAGTACCGGCCGCTTCTCTTTACCTGATCTGGCACCCGTCCATACGTTCAGGTACAGGCAGTCTTCGCTGATAGGTTCTTTCGGGATCAGGAACTCCTCTGACCACATACTGAAGGGCGCTGGTTCCGCCTGCATCGGGCTGGGGCCAAACGCATCGGCCTTGCGTACGCCAGCCCACGGCTTTACCGGCTGAGGAGCTTTCCAGCGCAAGTCGCCTACCGGTGGTGCCGCAAAGGGAATACCCCTGAAGCTGACAACATCGCCGGACAGGTTCCTGACTCCGCTCACCTTGCCTGCCTGTGTTGTGATGACCCCGGGCACCGGCCTCAAAAAAATAAAGCCGCCCAGGGCGAAGGCACATACAGCTAACACAGCGGGTATTACGTGAAGGCTCCTTTGCATCGGAATTTATTTTGCAGTGGCTACCTGTATCAACTCCTTGTCGTGGTGATTCTTCACTACGTTTACATTATCAAACAGCATGGTGGCACCATTGTCGGCCGTATACTCCGGCCACTTTGGCAGGCCTTTATGATTAGGGTTTCCGGATTTGGCAAAGTTTATCCAGGCCTGGCTCATCTTGTCAGCCAACGCGTGCGCCTCTTTCCCGCCACCCGTCATTTCTTCGCAACGGCTGATGTTATTAAACACAAAAGGCAGTTCCATACAGTGCATGGAGCTGTAGGTGCCATCCAGCACAGGAGATTCCCAGGTAAACAGGTACATGTACACCGGCGCTGTGCCATGCTTCGCCTTCTGGCTCGCCTGCTCAATGGCAAGGGAGCGGAAGTTGAAATCGAAGAGTACATAATCAGCAGGTTTAGCTGTTTCGGGGTAGGCTTTTTTTACCGCCGCCAGATAAGCATTTGTCTTATCGCCGTACGTTTTCTCCAGGTTTGCTTTTGCAGCCGCCATGGTCAGTCCATGATTTCCCGGATTGAACGGCGCAAACTCCGATTTAGTAGTGCCTACCAGCAGGGGAATGTCTTTTGAAAGCGCAATAGCGGCCGGTTCTGTTGGCTGGTAGGGCAGGAATTCACCATCCAGAATAGGTCCCCATCCCAGATTCGCAGCTTTTCCTTCTGCTTTCAAGTCGGTTTGTACTTTCGCGATGGCTTTTTTGCTGGCAATGTTCAGGCGCTCGTACGGTAATTTCTGCAGGGAATCTACCTGGTTTGGCTGTAGTTTTAGTTCTTCCAGTAGCGCAGCACTCACACGCCTGGCCAGGGAAGCATCTGTGAATTTTGTAATGTAGCTGCCGCTTTGCACAATGGCCTTGTGGAACAAGCCTTTCGCTGAAGGGGCATTCATCAATGAGGTGACTTTACCGCCGCCTCCGGACTGCCCAAAGATGGTGACGTTGTTTGGATCGCCTCCAAACTGGGTAATGTTTTGCTGCACCCACTGCAGGGCCATGTGCAAATCAGTTAAACCAGCATTGGCTGATCCTTTGTACTTGTCGCCATAAGCAGAGAGGTCGAGGAAGCCGAGGACATTAAGTCGATGATTTACTGTTACTACCACCACGTCTCCCTTCGTTGCCAGGCTTCTGCCGTCGTAAGAAGGCAGTTCCACGGAAGATCCGGCGGTGAAACCACCTCCATGCAGCCACACCATAACGGGCCGCTTTTTCCCGTCGTTTATCTTGGGCGTCCAAACATTCAGGCTTTGGCAATGCTCATTGGTATAGCCCCAGTTATGCTGAAACGGGAATTCAATGGCATCATTGACGGTGGTTGTAGGATCAGTGGGGCAAACGGGGCCGTAAGACATAGAGCTGCGGACACCCTCCCAGGAGGCAGGTTTCTGAGCAGCCTGGAACCGTTCGGCCCTGGCATACGGAATACCTTTATAAGTAAAAATACCATTATGTATATAGCCGCGTACCTTCCCGTATTCTGTTGTCACAATGGCCTGATCGGCACTGGCTATGATGGGTGTAACGGCATCGGCTTTCTTTTGCCCCACGACCGCCATTGGTCCCGCTAACAGCAGGAACGAGAAGAGTAACAGCTTCTTTTTCATTTGATGTTGCTTTAAGATAAATCGGTTTATACCTGATCCTGACTTAATGATAAGAATCTTTTCCATTATGTCAAAACAACACACTGAAAGACGGGCATTTATTTTCTACCCTATAATACCAGGCACATCATAAACTTTATATTGCCTTTAACAACAATTGAGGCTTATGCGCTTGTCGATAATGAGGCTTGTTGTAACCGTTTAAAGTATTCTGCTTCGGCAGCACCCGGCCTGTGTAATGATTTAAGGAATGGCAACACCATTGTCTTTCAAAGCTCGGTGCAGAAACAGCACCTGGTAGGGTAGCGCATTCTCCCAATACTCCCATGTGTGGGCGCCGGGCCTTTCGATGTAATCGTGTGGGGTTCCGTTAGCCAGCAGAAGGCGGTGCAACGCACGGTTTGTTTCTACCAGGAAGTCATCCACACCACAGTCAAACATCAGCTTCACATCATTGGCTTTCATCTGGTCTGTCAGGCCTACTGCGGTGTGCGCTGGATAAGGATGTCCCTGAGCTGCAGGTGGGCCTAATAAATCAGCAAAATTCTGAGCCCGCAACTGGGCAAACTCAGCGGGCACTTTCCAGGTGGCGGTGTTGATATCCATGACGCCACTCATACTTCCTGCCGCACAATAGAGCTCCGGGTGTTTTGCTGAGAGAAAGATAGCTCCATGGCCGCCCATCGACAGGCCCGCGATAACGCGCCCCTTCCGGTCTTGGACAGTACGGTAGGTGGCGTCTA
This sequence comes from Pontibacter brevis, assembly GCF_054779655.1. NCBI lineage: Bacteria > Pseudomonadati > Bacteroidota > Cytophagia > Cytophagales > Hymenobacteraceae > Pontibacter > Pontibacter brevis. Next base: position 178,414 of record NZ_BAAGXV010000016.1, on the reverse strand, counting down.
TTTTTTCTATCAACTCTTTAGAGATAAAGGTCTCGTACTGGCGGCTTTTGTCTAAAGGGTTGTCAAAGTAATAGCTGGTAGGCCCGGCATCCGGGGTAACGATGAGGAGATTGTATTCATCAGCAAGGCGGTGGAGCAGCGTTTTATCAGGTGTTTTACTTAACCAGTCGCGGTAACTGCCGGTGCCGCCATGCAGCAGGTAGAGCACCGGGTACCTCTTCTTTGACTTTTTGTATCCGCCAGGAACTACCACGGCTGCCTTGATTATCTTTTGCATAGACATACTCTTGATCTCGAGTGTATCTACTTTGGCTGCAAGAGATGCTTCGGTAAGGCCTATCCAGCAGAAGCAAACAAACAAAAAGGTAAGCAGTGGTTTGGGTAAGGTAAAGGGCATGGTTACTACATCAGGTTTTGTAATTCAGGGAAGGAGCATTTTCGCAAAATGCTCCTTCCCTGAATTACTTATTGTTGCTGTTAGCAATATAGAGAAAGTTTTGGAGCTATTGGCTGCCTAAATAAACCTCCCGGAGTTGCTGTGTTAAGTACCTGTGCGCGTGGGGTATTTCCTTTTCAGGGTCGCTTACTCTGCCTTCAATAAACAAGGGGCCACTGTAGCCGATGGATTTCAAAGCCTGGAAATAGGGTCTGAAGTCTTCACCCACCACGCCGGGCAATGTGCGGTTCTCCTCCTCCGCTATCTCCACATAAACAATTACATTGCCTGCATCGATGATATGCTGCGGCGGCTCATTCTCCTTCATCATGTGGTAGATGTCGGCATTCAGCCTGAAGTTAGGATGATTGGCCCCTTTCACCACTCCGGCTGCTTCCTCGAGCGTGGTCAGGAAATTGGTCTCTGTGCTGTTCAGGTTCTCCAAGGCAACCGTAATACCGTGCTTCTTAGCTGCCTGCCCTATTTTACGGGCTAATTTGGTAAAGTCTTTTGTCGCTTTCTGGTAGTCGTAGTTCTCCGGCAGCTTTCTTGCGCCTCCACTTCCTAAAACAATGACTGGCACCCCTGCCTTTTTCGCTCTCGCAAATACCTTGTCTGCATAATCCAGCACCTTCTTCTCATCCACCTCAGGACCTGCTATCTTTAAATCAGAAGGAAAAAAGACGTTGCACGCATACACCTTTGTTTTTGCCTTGTTTATTTTCTCCACGTTCGCCTGGAATTCAGCTTCTGTCAAGGCAGGCCCTAGCATTCTTCCTACAGACTCACCCTGCATATTAAAACCGGATGCATATAGCAGGCTGTCCTTGTCGAGGGATGCCATCATACCTAAGTTTGGAATTTCCTGCGCTTCTGCGCGGAACCCTGTCAAGGCGCAAGAGCATATCAATACTACATAAAGCAAAATTCTCATATCGTAAAATTTAGTTTTAGTGTGCCCAACTTGAGAAAAGGCGAACATGCCTGACTAAAGCTATGCATTTTATGTCAATATTCTATGCTAAATAAGAATTTACTGCTCAGCCTGTTGCATCGCATTTAATAGTCAGCAGAGTCAATACGCCCCTGCACCTTGGTAAGCCAGCTTAAACACAGAGGAGGAGCAGTTTTTTCGCATGCGTCTAAGCAACCCCAGGGCTTGCAGCAGGTGCTGGTGGTAAATAACCACGTTCCGCTCAGTTGCCCCGTTCGACACGCCTGGATTAATGTTCATTTCAGCACCTGTCAATCCCTGAAATGATATTTGTCATTTACAGGACTGACAGAACTCATTCAGATGCTGCTCCGGAGCCGCTACCTTGCCAGCAGAAACAAACAGCAAACACATGCGCTTTCGCCCTTATGGTGCACGATCAGACATCGTCCCTGTAAACATCAGTTTGCGATTAAGGGCCAGCAGCACAAAAAACGGTACAATTCAAATTCATCACCATGCAACAGCAATCGTTACACACTTTCCATATCCCGATTATGGGCCTGGCATTTTCCATTGACTCACCGCTAAAGGTGGCGCAGTACGGCATCTCTTCTGTGCTGTCACTCAGTGACGACGCTTTACTGGAGCAGATGCGGGAATACTACAGCGGCATCTATCAAAAACCTTTTACACCTATCTCTACAAAGGAAAAAGATTTCCGCGCCAGACGAATCACAGCTTACCTGGACCTGGTAGATGAACTGGTAACACAGCAGATTGTCCGCATAAAACAAGAGCAATTTGAGCCAGGCACCAGGCTCACCAAATATTTTACACTATTACCAGATAACTCTCCATTGAAAGAGAAATACCTGCAGATGCTGAAAGAAGAGGATTGGGCTGTGAAAGAGGAAATGCAGGAGTTACTGCGCGATGCCATTGTGCCCGGAAGTATAGATGTGAACATAATGACGAAGCTGGACAGGACAAACTACGGCACAGACGGAGAGCCGCTGCCGCAGGAGTTTTCCGACGCGCTGTCTGCTTTACGCGGTTTTATGAATAGCACTGTGCAGTCGGCGGTGGTTTTTTCTGCGGGCATGAACATGCGGCTCTTCAGCTATATGGAGCAGTTTCCCGAGTTTATCCCGGACAATGAAGGCAACATCTTCAAAAAAATTATTATCAAAGTAAGCGACTATCGCTCTGCCCTGGTGCAGGGAAAAATCATGGCGAAGAAAGGCATTTGGGTGTCCGAGTTTCGGATTGAATCCGGGCTGAACTGTGGCGGCCATGCCTTTGCCACCGACGGCTACCTGCTGGGCCCGATTCTGGAGGAATTTAAACAAAACCGGGAGGTCTTGCAGGTGGAGCTGTACAGCCTGTTCTGCTCGGCACTTGCCAGTAAAGGAGCCCATGTACCCCGCACCGTGCCCAACATACGAATTACTGTACAGGGCGGCATTGGCTCAGCAGAAGAGCAAGACTTTTTGCTAAAGCACTACGGAGTGGATGCGACCGGATGGGGCACACCTTTCCTGCTGGTACCAGAAGCTACTACCGTTGATGAGGAAACCCTGCAGAAGCTATCGAAGGCAAAAGCAGAAGACTTATACCTGAGTTCTATATCACCGCTTGGGGTGCCTTTTAACTCGCTGCGCGGCACCAGCAGCGAAGCCTTAAAAAACCTCCGCATCGAAAAAGGAAAACCCGGCAGCCCCTGTGTAAAGAAGCACCTGGTATCGAACTCTGATTTCACTACAGAACCTGTCTGCACAGCATCCCGCCAGTACCAGCGCCGCAAACTGGAACAGTTGGCGGCCCAGGGGCTGCCGCAGGACGAGTATAAGGCAGCGGAAGCGAAGATATTAGTAAAAGAATGCCTCTGCGAAGGCCTGGCCAACACGGCTCTGCTGGTAGCCGGCATCAGTAAAAAAGCAAGTACCAAAGCGGTTGCGATTTGCCCTGGCCCTAACCTCGCTTTTTTTTTCGGGCGTGTTCAAACTGCAGGAGATGGTGGACCACATCTACGGCCGCTTTAATGCCCTTAACCAAAGCTATCGCCCGCACATGTTCATCAATGAACAGAGAATGTACATCGACTACTGGAAGAACAAAAAGGAGGAGCAACCGGACACCCTCACCACAAAGCAGCAGAAATGCCTGCAGGGCTTTTGGCAGGAGTTACTGAAAGGCATCAGCTACTATAAGAAGCTAGCATCAGAAATATACGCCGAAAACCTGGAGAAACAGGCGCTATTCCTGGATGAGTTGCTGGAGGCCGAAGACCAGCTTTTATGTGCCAGGTTGAAACAGCAGGCAGAGGCATAACGAATTACCCCGCCCTGAAAGAGGCTACAGATCTAAAGCAGCATCGACATAATCAATGACCTCCAGGGCTTTTGTTTTGGAGGTCATTTTGTTTTACCCTTTTAATATGTACCTCTACAAAAAGTATTTTTTCTGGTGTCGTGGCAGTAGCTCAACCTGGATTCACAGCTATCGGCACGTCCTGAGCCCCCTTCTTTTATTCCTGTACCGCTGCTACACTCCCTGCCTTCTCCCTGTAACTCGGCCTTTCTGCCCTCCTGCACCTGCTAATGTGGTGTCACCGTTATATTTCCATCTCGCTTAGCGCCTGAGGTTATGAACTGCTTTTGACTTATGCACCAGTAGCACAAACAAAGCAGCATAAGTTCACCTAATCAACCATACAATTGTATTATATCAGCAACCCTATTTAGTCTTCAAACTTCCCTAAACCCAGCTACTTGTCATTAACATCCTATACACAAAAGGATACAGTGCTCTTTCTCATATGTAGCAAAATTTAGCTTCCAATAGAGTGTTTTTAGACATTCAACACCCCCGGTTCTTCTTTCAGTCATTTTAAACCTTCTCAATTTCACAGGAAAAATCATATCAAATCCCATCATGTAATAATATCTACACTACTAATATTAAATTATTTATTTTTTTTCTTTTAGAACAAGATTTAATATATACTATAGCTATATTTAAATATCGAATTACCAATCTTTTAGACGGTTACACATTCTAATCAGGTATGCAACCAAAAACTGGGAGGTTACTTTCGAAAAACAATACAATAAAATCCTAACAGTCTAAATGTCACTTTATCCTATGACAGCAACTCTACGCCCCCCCTTGCGTCTGATTTGTTCCATTGCCTTGCTGTGGTTTCTCCAGCTGGTAAGCATACAGAACCTGTATGCGCAACGGAATAACACTACACCCACATTTAATGTGGATTTGACCGCCGACCCGAACGGAGTCTGGACATCTGAGAATGTGGTTAGAAACGGACAATTGTGTGGTGCACCCAACAACGAGAACTGTGTTCAGTTCAATATTACACTGAACAGTAATTCAGGAGGACTGCAGTTTCTTATTTTAAGTGGTCCTGAACCTTCGGGTTCTATGGGATACCAGATAGACTGTGGTCCTCAGATTCCGGTAGGGCAGCCTATATGCGTTAATGGTACCGGCCCACACGTACTGACGCTCTGTATGCCTGGTAATGCCAGCGGCAAGTTTGAAATCAGGTCTATTCCTGCCTTTACTCCGGTAGATGATATTTCAGTAACCACCGGTTGCTCTGCTGAACTTCAGGCACCCACTGCCTTTCGGGAAGAGACAATCACCTGGAGAGATGTGTCAGGGCAGGGATATGAAAAATTCCTGAGCTTCCCCAACGGTAAAGCCAAACCGGTTGTTACTCCTGATGCCACTGCTCCTGCCTACGTAGATTATGAAGTATGCGGCAGCTCACAAACTTCTTCATGCGCGACGCTACCTTACTGCGACATTGTTCGGGTGTTCTTCTACCCTCCCCCGGTAGTTATCATCGGTCCGGACCCGGCGATTATATGCCCCGGCGGCAGCAGTGTCGCGCTGTTAGGCAATGTAACAGGTGGTGATGGCAACTTTGAATACATCTGGACAAATGGCAGTGGCAATGTGGTCGGCAACAACCTGAACTACAACGCAACTGCTGTCGGAACTTACAAACTGGAAGTAAGAACCAGTAACTATCCGAATTGCCAGGAGTTCTCTGCTTCTGTGAATGTGGTAACAAACCTGACCGCGAATGCAGGGCCGGACCAGTTGGTCTGCTATCAGAACCCGGTGCAGCTGGCAGGTACCGTTACGGCGGCAACCGGCGGAATCTGGAGTGGCGGTAGCGGAACATTTTCTGACAGAACTGCTCTGAATGCCACTTATACTCCTTCCGCTGCTGACGTAAGCGCAGGCTCCGTAAGACTTACGCTGACCTCAACCGGAAACGGTTCCTGTTCAGCCGTGAGCGACGAAGTACTGATTAATTTCTACCCAATGGCTGTTAGCCTCTCGGGACCCAATGTAGTCTGTGGCGGCTCCACAGCCAGTATCACCGCCACCGTAACAGGCGGACAAGGCACCCTGCAGTACCGCTGGAGCACGGGAGAAACAACGGCATCTATTCACAATAAGCCAGCCGGAACTTACTCCGTTACTGTAACCGACGGACAAAGCTGTGCCATCACAAAAGACATCACCATAACTGAGGCGGCAGGCCCGTCCTCAATGGTGGCTGCGGTCAAGTCTTCCACCTGTGGCAACAGCAACGGCGAAATTAACATCACCGGCGTAACAGGTGGCACCGCACCATACACGTACAGCAGAAACGGCACTGATTTCCAGAGCGCCACTACCTTCACGGGTCTGGCAGCAGGAACGTATACCATTACCGTGAAAGATGCCAACGGCTGTACATTTGCCAGTTCTTTTACCTTAACCAACATAGCTGGACCTACGGCTGTGGCCGCTACCATGCAACCTGCCAGCTGCCTGAACAACGACGGCTCTATTGTAGCAGGTGCTGTAACAGGCGGAAAAGCTCCTTATACCTACTCTATCAACGGCACCAATTTCCAGGAGGAGACGACCTTTTCAGGGCTTGCCGCAGGAACCTATACCTTGACAGCGAAAGACGCTAACCAGTGTACGATCACGACCTCTGTCACCATTACCCCCAACGTACCGACCAACTTTACCACCACCGCCACTTCCGCCACCTGCGGCAGCAACAACGGGGAGGTAACCGTTACCGGCGTAACAGGAGGCACCGCTTCTTATACATACAGCAAGGACGGCACCAACTTCCAGAGCTCAGCTACACTCCGGAACCTGTTGCCTGGCACGCACACCATCACTGTTAAAGATGCAAAGGGTTGTACATTTAGCAAGCAGGTGCAGGTAAACAATATAGCAGGACCAACGAACCTGACGGCGTCCGTAACAGCCACCACCTGTGGTTCCAGTAACGGCCAGATTACGGTAACAGGTGTTAGCGGCGGCACCGGCACGTATTCTTATAGCAAAAACGGTGTTGATTTTCAGGCTTCCGCTACCTTCACAGGCCTGGCAGCTGGCACTCATACCATCACTGTAAAAGATGGAAACGGATGTACCTATGCCGAGGCAGTAGCAGTAGGCAACGTAGCAGGGCCAGAGTTCACAGCTACAGCAACATCTTCCACCTGCGGTAGCAGCAACGGCAGTATCTCGGTCGGCACTGTTACAGGTGGCGTAGGCCCCTATACCTACAGCAAGGATGGTGTTGTATACCAGGACAGCAAAACGTTCAGCGGCCTGGCAGCAGGCACCTACATTATTACAGCAAAGGATGCCAATGGCTGCCTGGGCACTACAACAGTAGAAGTAGGAGACATAGCAGGGCCAACAGATGTAGAACTGCAGGTTTTCGCTCCTACCTGCGACCAGCGCAACGGCTATTTCCGGGTTACCGGTGTAACAGGCGGCACCGGTGAATATATGTACGCCAGGACCGGCACTCCTTACCAGTCTTTCAACACCTTTGGCGGTTTAGCCCCGGGAGAATATACTGTATTTGTAAAAGACAAGAACGGCTGTATCTATAGTGAAACCCTAAATATACCTGACCCTAACGCTCCTACTGATTTCGCCGCAACTGTGAAGGCCGCTACCTGCGGTGGCAGCAACGGCGAAATAACAGTTACTGAAACAACAGGTGGCGCTGCTCCTTTCAGGTTCAGCAAAGACGGTGGCGCTACGTACCAGGACAGTAAAATATTCAGCGGCCTGGCAGCAGGCACCTACACCATCACCCTGAAGGACCGCCTCGAGTGTACAGTGGTGCGGGAGTTTGTAGTAAACAACATTGCGGGCCCTACAGCAGTAACAGCCAGTTCCCAACCTGCCACTTGCGCCAACAACGACGGCACCATTACGGCAGGCGCTGTAACTGGCGGAACAGCTCCCTACACCTACTCCATCAACGGCACCAGCTTCCAGTCTGAAACTGTTTTTGCAGGAGTAGCCTCCGGCACCTACACGCTGACAGCCAAAGACGCCAAAGGCTGTACTGTCAGCACACAGGTGACGGTAACGAAAGTGACGCCAACCAACTTTACCGCCAGCGTTACTGCCTCTACCTGCGGCGACAGCAACGGACAATTCACAATTACGGGTGTCACAGGAGGCACCGCTCCTTATACCTACAGCAAGGACGGCACCAACTTCCAGACTTCTTCTACCTTCCCGGCCCTGGCAGCAGGTTCGTACCGGGTAACGGTAAAAGACGCTAACCTGTGCACTTACACTAAAACAGTACAGGTAGGCAACGTGGCAGGACCAACCTTCACAGCAACGGCGGAGTCCAGCACCTGTGGCGGCAACAACGGCAGCATCAGCATCAGTAATGTGTCCGGTGGCGTTGCCCCATACACTTACAGCAAGGATGGCACTAACTTCCAGGAACCTACTACTTTCAGTAACCTGGTAGCAGGCACCTATACTATCGTTATCAAGGACCACAACGGCTGCCGTAGCTCTGCTTCAGTAGAGGTACAGGACATTGCCGGACCAAGTGCTTTTGAACTTACTTTTGCTGCGGCAACCTGCGGCAACTCCAACGGCAGGATAGAAGTAGGGGCAATAAGCGGCGGAACAGCCCCTTACACCTACTCCCTCAACAACGCTGCTTTCCATGGTAACAGTACTTTTACAGGCTTGGCAGTTGGCGAATACACCATCACGGTAAAGGATGCCAAAGACTGTACAGTAGCCAGAAAGGTAACGATAGAGAACAGACCTGGCCCGGCTGACCTCACTGTCACCAACACTTCCTCCACCTGCGGCAGCGCCAACGGAAAACTGGAAGTAACGGGTGTCACCAGCGGAACAGCGCCTTACAGCTACAGTATTGATGGTACGAACTTCCAGGAGACTACAACTTTTGCAAACCTGGCAGCCAGAGACTATACCATTACAGTAAAAGACGCTAACGGCTGTACCTATGCAGAGGGCTTCACGATAAGCAACATTGCCGGCCCAACGGCAGCAACAGCTACTTCTCAGCCTGCCACCTGCGCCAACAACGACGGCACCATTACGGCAGGCGCTGTAACTGGCGGAACAGCACCTTACACTTACTCCATCAACGGCACCAACTTCCAGTCTGAAACTGTTTTTGCAGGAGTAGCCTCCGGCACCTACACGCTGACAGCCAAAGACGCCAAAGGCTGTACTGTCAGCACACAGGTGACGGTAACGAAAGTGACGCCAACTAACTTCGCCAGTACAACGGTTTCCGCTACCTGCGGCAGCAACGATGGGCAGATAACCATTACGGGAGTAACAGGAGGCACAGCCCCGTACACCTACAGCAAGGACGGTGTTAACTTCCAGGAGGCTGCCACGTTCACAGCGCTGTCTGCCGGTTCTCATTCCATCACGGTAAAAGATGCCAGAGGCTGTACGTTCAGCAAGCAGGTGCAGGTAAACAATATTTCCGGCCCATCTGACTTAGTGGCTGCTGCGACAGCATCTACCTGTGGCAACAGCAACGGACAGATAACAGTAACGGGTGTCACAGGTGGTACGGCTTCTTATACTTATGCCCTCAACGGCGGGGCCTACCAGTCTTCCGCTACCTTCACAGCACTTGCTGCCGGTACCTATACCGTTTCCGTGAAAGACAGGAATGGCTGCGTGCACACAGAGGAAGTAGTGTTTACCGATCAGGCTGCCCCAACCTTTGTTGCCACAGCACAGTCCTCTACCTGCGGTAACAGCAACGGACGCATCACCATCAGCGACATAGAAGGCGGAAAAGCTCCGTTCCAGTTCAGCAAGGACGGTGTTAACTTCCAGGATGCAACTACTTTCAGCGGCCTGGCTGCGGGTGCTTACACTATTACAGTGAAAGATGCCAACAGCTGCGAGCGCACTGTTTCTGTAGAACTGGAAAACATACCAGGCCCGACAGACTTTACCGTGGCGTCCTCCTCTTCTTCCTGCGGCCGCAGCAATGGCGCCATTACAGCGAGTAACGTAACAGGCGGAACAGCTCCATACGCCTACTCCATCGACGGCAGCAACTTCCAGGATGATGCGGTTTTTGAAGCAGTTCGCGCGGGCAGCTACACCGTAACGGTGAAAGACAGGAACGGCTGTACCATCAGCAGGGAGATAACTGTAACGGATGTGGCTGGTCCAACTGACCTCGCTGCCAGCCTGACCTCAAGCACGTGCGGCGGCAGCAACGGAGCACTTACCATAACGGGTGTAACCGGTGGAACAGCAACTTATTCCTACAGCATCGACGGCGGAAGCTTCCAGGCTAGTGCTACCTTCAGCAACCTGGCAGCTGGCCAGCATACCGTCACGGTAAAAGATGCCAACGGCTGTACGTTCGTGAAGAACTTCACTATAGCCAACATAGCCGGCCCTACAGCAGTAACAGCCAGTTCCCGACCTGCCACTTGTGCCGACAACGACGGCACCATTACGGCAGGCACCGTAACAGGCGGAACGGCTCCTTACACTTACTCCATCAATGGCACCAGCTTACAGTCTGAAACTGTTTTTGCAGGAGTGGCCTCCGGCACCTACACGCTGACGGCTAAAGACGCTAACGGCTGTACAACCAGCACAGAGGTAACGGTAGGCAAAAACGTTCCAACCAGCTTCACCAGCACCAGCACTGCCTCTACCTGCGGCGACAGCAACGGGCAGTTTACCATTACGGGTGTTGCAGGTGGCACTGCCCCTTATACCTACAGCATCGATGGCGAAAACTTCCGGCCTACCGCTACTTTCACAGCACTGGCTGCGGGAGTGTATGCGGTAAGCGTGAAGGATGCCAATGGCTGTGTGTATACAGACCGGGTGCAGTTAAGCGATGCAGCAGGCCCTGCCTTTACAGCGACCGCGCAGGCTGCTACCTGTGGCAACAGCAACGGTCGGGTAACAGCAAGTGGCGTAACCGGAGGAGTAGCCCCTTATACCTATAGCATTGATGGCGAAAACTTCCAGGCTACCGGCACCTTCAGCAACCTGGCAGCCGGAACATATCATATCACTACAAAAGACGCTAACGGCTGCAGCACCACAAAAACAGTAGAGGTAGAAGACGTGGCAGGACCAAGCGACGCAGAACTCCTGGCCTCCTCCTCTACCTGCGGCAACAGCACCGGGCAAATCAGCATTAGTGCCGTAACAGGTGGCACAGCACCATACAGCTACTCCATCAACGGCACCAATTTCCAGAACGCTGCAACTTTTACAGCGCTGGCAGCAGGCGAATACACCATCACGGTGAAAGATGCAAATGGCTGTATTTTCGAAAAGCAAACGGTAGTAGAGAACCAGGACGGCCCGACAAATTTCACGGCCAGTACCACTCCGGCCTACTGCGGACCGAACGGAGAGCTAACAGTAGGTGAAGTAGCAGGCGGTGTGGCACCTTATACTTACAGCAAAGACGGCAACAGCTTCCAGGCTGCAACTACCTTTGCCGGGCTGGCAGCAGGCGAGTATACCATCACGGTAAAAGACGCCAACGGCTGTACGTTCAACAAGGGCTTCACTATTACGGGCGTTGCAGGACCTTCAGCACTGGCAGCAACCTCAGAGGCTGCTACCTGTGCCGGCAACGACGGCAGCATTACAGTAGGTGAGGTAACGGGCGGTACTGCTCCTTACACTTACTCGCTGGATGGCACGAACTACCAGCCTGGAACTACTTTCACAGGGCTGGCTGCACAGGAGTACCAGGTGTACGTGAAAGACGCCAACAACTGTACCACCACCACAACCGTTGCTGTTCGCTCTTACGGCTTGCAGGAGGCGGCACTTGCCGCCACACCGTCTGGCTGCACCACAAGCAACGGCACGATTACGGTGACATCGGTAACAGGTGGAACAGAACCGTTCGCTTACAGCATTAACGGCGGCGCCTTCCAGGCAGCGGCACTATTCGAGAACCTGGCGGTTGGCAGCTACACGGTTACAGTGAAAGATGCCGCAGGCTGCACGCTTACCCGCACACAGGAAGTTACAAGCACTTCAGGAGCCAGTTCCTTTACAGCTACTACCACAGGCACAAGCTGTGGCAATGCAGACGGAAGCATTTCTATCAGCAACATCAGCGGTGGCAGAAGCCCTTACACTTTCAGCATCGACGGCACTACCTACCAGGAGCAGGCCATGTTTACGAACCTTGCCGCCGGTAGCTACCAGGTGTTTGTGAAAGATGCAGAAGGCTGTGTTTATATGCAGGAAACAACCATCAACAGCGGTGCGCCACTGGCAGACCTGCAGGTAAAAGTTATGCCGGCAGGTTGCGAACAGGGCAACGGGCAGGTACTTGTGGAAAACGTGACCGGCGGAACCGCGCCTTACACCTATTCCCTGGATGGCGTGAACTTCTCCACCTCCTCCACCTTCACAGATGTAGTCCCAGGCTTGTATGAGCTTATGGTAAAAGATGCAGGCAACTGCAGCATCACAACTTCAGTGGAGGTGGAAATGGTAAGCAGCACACTGGCGCATGTAAAAGACGAAACGTGCTTTGCAGCAGCTGACGGTGAGATTGCTATTACGGCAACAGGCACATCAGAGGAGACAGCGTACAGCATCAACAACGGGACCAGCTGGCAAAAAGAAGCCGTATTCACAAACCTGCCGAAAGGCGTTTACCAGGTCATCACCAGGTTCTCTGCCACCTGCTCTATCAGCCTCGGAACGGTAGAGGTGAAAGGACCTGAGGAAATCAGAGCTACGGTAACTGTGCTCACAAAAACCTATGGCCAGGAGAATGTAGGCAGTGCTTCTGTCACCTCAGTATCAGGCGGCGTGGCACCTTATACCTATAAACTGGATAACGGCAACTTTACCACCAGCACAGCACTCAACAACCTCAGCGGCGGCACCCACACGCTGCTGGTGAAAGACGCGAGCGGCTGTACCACCGAAGTCACCTTTACCATTGAGGCCATTGACGACATTGAAGTTCCGAACGGGTTTACGCCAAACGGAGACGGAATAAACGACAGATGGGAAATCAAGAACCTGTCCAGGCTCTACCCTCGCTGCAGAGTAACCGTGTACAACCGCTGGGGCAGCCTGGTGTTTGAATCATTCGGCTACAACACGGAGTGGGACGGTACCTACAACGGCAAAAACCTTCCGGACGGTACTTATTACTGCATTGTGGAGTTGGGCGATGGCCGTGCTCCTCTGAAGAAGTCTTTGACCATCATGCGCTAAGCTCATTTACTTTTATTGAATCGTTATGAAAAAATTTAATATACTTTTCCTCTTTCTGCTGCTTGCCTCGAGTGCTGTGGCGCAGCAGAAAGCCTTGTACAGCCAGTACATGACCAATTATTTCCTGGTCAACCCAGCCGTGGCAGGCTACGACAGAAACATGAACTTTAAGGCGGGATACCGCAACCAATGGGTAGGGTTTGAGGGGGCACCCTCTACCTTCTACCTGAGCGGTGAAGCGGAGCTGTTTAAAGACAGGCGCAGGGGCAGAATAAAACCCAAGCCCTACCACGGCGCCGGCGGTTATATATACAAGGATGTGACCGGCCCTACCAGCAGAACAGGTGTCATGCTGTCCTATGCTTACCACGTACCGCTGACCAGAACCATGTTTTTGTCTTCGGGCCTGTTTGCGGGGGTGCAGCAGTACAGCTTCTACGCAAACAAAATTCAGCTGGCCAACGGCTCCAACGAGCGCGACCCCGTAACAAGCGGGGGCAATGGAACGGCTTTCATGCCTGACCTGAGCGTAGGCACCTATTTACATGCCGATGATTTCTTTGTTGGGGTGTCGCTGTTCCAGGTGCTGGGAAACAAGATTTTTGAGTTTGAAAACTCACAGACGCCCAGCCGCCTGACCCGGCACCTGTTTGTTTCCGGTGGGTACAACTTTGAAATAAACAGGAACATCTCGCTCGAGCCCTCTGTATTGCTGAAGTACGCCCACCCGGCTCCCCTGCAGGCCGATATCAATGTAAAGGGTATCTACGATTTCAGAAACAGGCGCAAGGGCCAGAACGACAAAGTATGGGCCGGCATTTCGTACCGTACCGAGGATGCCCTGGTAGGCATCCTGGGGGTGCAGTTCATGGACCAGTATGAGCTGAGCTACTCTTACGACATCACCGTGTCCCGCATGCGGCACTACAGCGCCGGCTCACATGAAATTACCTTAGGCTTCCGCCTGCAATAGCCTGACAGGCTCAGGCCAAAACAAACTTCAATAAAGAGACCTCCGGTGCTTTTAGCGCCGGAGGTTTACTTTTTTCTGACTTACCAGGAAGCATGCCCCCACTTCGCAGCCTTGCGTAACCCTTCGCGTTCTTAGCGGATAAAAGAATGCTACTCCTCCGCCTGCTGCAGCGGCTCGCCGGGCAGGTACACGGCTAGCAAGGTTCCCACTTTTGAGTTTAGCCCCATAACCGGCGACACAACGGTTACTGTGGGTGGCTGAGGAAAGAAGCCGGCAAAGGGGTACAGGCAGGCTGTTGCCGTGCGCCTGAGGACGTGCCTGCGCAGCAGCAGGCATCAGACTCGCTACGCTGAAGGTTTGTGCCAGTGGGAGAGCTTTAGAAACTGGTGCAGGTGCATCGCCAGTTTCAAATAAGGCTATATTTGTATAAGTGCTTTTTTTAGATCCGGGTAACCTGTAACAGCAGTCCTGGTATTTTTCCTTCGATGTAAAAAATACACCTGCCAGGAACCTCGCTGCACGCCTGTACCAACAGTACCTAATAACAGAACAGCCGTTGCTGAAGAGCAACGGCTGTTCTGTTTGATTTCCCAGAGATCATATTTCCTAAAACTCATCTCTACGCCGGTCTGTATCAAGCCAGCCGTCTCCTACTCTGCTGCCACGGCCACGGCCGTACTCGCCACGTCTCGTTCCGAAGTCGCCAGAATAGTTTGTGCCGCCGTAGCCTCTTTCACCATAGCGGTCGGTTCTGTCGTAGTCTCCTTCGCCGAAATAATCATTTCGTCCGGTTCCTCTACTTCTGTAGTCATTTTCTCTGTCGTAATCGTTGTAGCGGTCTGATGGACCGTATCTCTGTCGCCTGTTGAGGTACTCTTCGCTTTTGTCACGGTCTGGCCTGTAACTGTCCCGTTCAACCCGGAAATCATCCAGGTTGTTCCTGTAGCTGTAGTTGTCCCAGTCGCGGTTGTAGTTATCTGAGTAAGTTCTGTTTCTGTCCCAGTCATTTCGCTGGTTATCGGAGTAGTCGCGGTAGCCGCGCCCCATTTCTCTCTCGCGCCGCTCGTAAAAGTCTCCCATATCCCCTTCGTGATAGGAGTGCTCCATGCGGTACCGGTCATCTCTCTGGCCGCCCCTGTGGCGCCGGTATTCCTGCTCGAACTGGTCGGTCAGGTTTCTTGCGCTGTGATAGTGTTCGTCGTTTCTGTAGTCATCATAATTTCCATAGTCGCGTCCGTAGTCGTCGCGATCGTAACGGTCTCTGTTTCGTCTGTCCATAGTTTTTCTTTAGGTTTAATTAATAAATGCTTCTCTATATAAACGGGAGCCAGGTTTTCCCGGTTTAATTTCTTCCCTCCCGCTGATGATATGGACCGAAACAGGGAGGCCACCGGTTACTGCCTAATTGTGCAGCAACGGCCAATGCTTCACAAGCTTTTTTCCCTGTTCTGCCTCCTGATAGGTTTGCGTTATCCTTCTTAGAACCTGCACCCCCTCTTGGTCATATCCCCAAAAGCCTTACGACTGGCTAATGGTTTTCTTGACTATTAGGCAAAGGAAAACACTCCTTCGTGTAAAGGAGTAGAAACAGCAGGAGCTGTAAGGCACATACATCTTGCGATTAAGTTAAATAATGACAGTAAGCACAATAGATTATCAAAAAATACTAACCCAGATTCAGCGTGAGCTCTCTGATGTAAAAGTTTCCGGGAAAGTAGCCTCTTACATTCCTGAACTGGCCAAGGTGTCACCTGGTAAATTCGGGATGCACCTTTACAACCTGGAGGGGGAAAGTTTTTGCTTTGGCGACAGCGACGAGTGCTTTTCCATTCAGAGTATTTCCAAAGTTTTCTCTCTGGCCCTTGCCATGAAAATAATAGACGATGACCTCTGGAAGCGGGTGGGTGTAGAGCCATCCGGAGCCAAGTTCAATTCACTTTCCCTGCTGGAAGACAACGGTGGCATACCCCGTAACCCTTTTATCAATGCCGGGGCGCTTGTGGTAGCGGATGTTTTGGTTTCCTCTTTCAGTAATCCGAAAGCGGCCTTTCTTACTTTTCTGCACGAGCTAACCGGAATCGACACCATTGCTTATAACGAGGTTGTTGCTGAGTCAGAAAGGTCGGAAGGTTATCGGAACATTGCCATGGTCAATTATTTAAAGTCCTTCGGGAACATCCGGAATGACGTGGAAGAGGTGCTGGATTTTTACTTTCACCAGTGCTCCATCGACATGTCCTGTAAAGAACTGTCCAGGGCTTTCATTGTTTTTGCCAACCAGGGCAATCTACTGAACTCAGAGCGCCAGTTTCTCACCGGAAAGCAGGTAAAGCGCATCAACGCCCTCATGCAGACCTGCGGGTTTTACGATGAAGCAGGCGAATTTACTTTCGAAGTGGGCTTACCAGGCAAAAGTGGTGTGGGCGGAGGGATTGTGGCCGTACACCCTAACCATTATGCCGTAGCCGTGTGGAGTCCGCCGCTCAACCCTAAAGGAAACTCCGAACTGGGAATGGCAGCCCTGGAAAGACTAACAACGCTCACAGGGTATTCTATTTTCTAATGCTTCTTTACCCGCTAAATCCTCGCCTGGTAGGTATATAGCTCATAGTACCGCCCTTTCTTTTCCAGGAGCTCCTCATGCTTTCCTTGCTCGGCTATGTTCCCTTGTTCAATTACCAGAATCTGGTCGGCCTGCCGGATGGTGCTGAGGCGATGAGCGATGACGAAAGTGGTGCGGCCCTGCATCAGGGTTTTCAGGCTGGCCTGTATAAGGGCCTCGCTTTCCGTATCCAGGTTGGAGGTGGCCTCATCCAGTATCAGGATGCGCGGGTCGGCCAGCACGGCCCTGGCAATAGCAATGCGTTGCCTCTGTCCGCCGGATAGCTTCACGCCACGCTCGCCAATCAGGGTATTCAAGCCATCCTCAAAACGGTCGGTAAATTCCTGCACGTGTGCCGCCTGCACAGCTTGCATCAGCTGTGCCTCCGTGGCATCAGGGCGGGGAAAAAGGATGTTTTCCCGTATCGTGCCCTCAAATAAAAAGTCGTCCTGCAACACAACCCCCAGCTTGCTTCTATAGCTCCGGAGACTTATTTTCTGCAGGTCATAGCCGTCCACGGTAATGGTGCCACTAATAGGGTTCAGGAAAGAAGCAGCCAGTCCGGCAATGGTGGTTTTACCAGATCCGGAGGTGCCGACCAAAGCCGTGACAGAGCCTGCAGGTGCTTTAAAGCGGATAGATTTTACCACTTCTTTTCCCGGTTCATAAGCAAAAGACACCTTGTCGAAAACGATATCCCCCTTTATATGCTCCAGCGCCAGGGTTCTGTGTCCGCCATCCTCCTCCATGGGCATGTTCAGAATCTCTTCTGTACGGTCAAGTCCTGCAAATGCTTCCGTTAACTGGCTCCCGATGTTGCTCATCTGGAGGATAGGCGCAATCATGAAACCCAGGTACAGCGTAAAGGCCAGAAAGTCCCCGAAAGTCAGTTCACCGTTCATAATCAGGGAACCACCAATGCCCATGATGCCTGCAGAAGCCAAGCCTAACAGCAGGGTTGCCGAACTGGTCACCAGGCTGGTGGTGATCAAACTCTCTTTCACGTTCAGGAAAAGTCGGTTTACGCCATCCTCAAATGTTTTAATTTCCTGCGCCTCCGCATTAAATCCTTTTATCACCCGCACGCCGCCCAGCGTCTCTGTCAGCCTGCCAGTTACTTCGGCATTAATCACACCGCGTTCCCTGAATATGGGCCTTATTTTACCAAAGGCTTTAAGGGAGATAACTCCGAAAATAGCAACGGGTACCAACACATAAAGGGTCATCAGCGGGCTGATAACGATAAGCAGTACCAGGCAGATAAGCGACGTGATTATACCTCCTATCATCTGGGCGAAACCGGTTCCTACCAGGTTTCTTACTCCTTCCACATCCGTCATAATCCGGGACACCAGTTCGCCGGTTTTGGTATTGTCGAAGAAGCGGATAGGCAGCCGGATAATGTGCCGCTGCACCTTCGCCCTTAACTGCGAAATGAGGTGCTGCGCCTCCACACTCAGTATTTGTGTCAGGGCAAAAGAAGTAACGGACTGAATGACAATAGCAGCGACCACAGCCAGTATCAGCCACTTGAGCATGCTCCTGTCCCCGTTCGGTATCACATCGTCTATCAGGTATTTGCTGGCTCCAGGCAAAACAAGACCTGCCAGCCGGCTGATGATAATAAGCACCAGCCCAATCGCAAGGTACTTCTTTCTGGGCCAGACAATGGTCTTGAAAACATGACCAAGGGTTACGTTCTGAAGCTTTTTTGATTTTGGCATTTATGGAATCAGGCAGTGATGGTAACGTTAATCCGAATGTAGATTCGTCTCCGGAAGGCGTAAACTGAACCGAAGCAAGTTAAGTGTTTTTGTTAGCACGGCAATAAGAGCGGCTCAGGCTATCAATAATTAGAAACGGCTCACAAGCATATAAAACCTGCATTTCAGAAAACACGGGTCGTACAGGCAAAGCAACCTGTTTAAATAATTAGCCCTGACCAGCACAGCTAGCCAGGGCTAATTATTTAAACTCATGGATTCTTTAGGTTATCAACCTGCAGCAAAAGCACCAGGCCTTAGGCCATACCGGTTTCTGTCCTGCTTTGCCTGCGCAGGTCCAGCAGGTTACCGTTCTCCGGCAACGCCAGCATCGGCAGTTTCTGAGTTTGAAGCAGGCGGGAAGTAACGCTGCTGTGCAGTAAATTGTCCAGGAAGTTTCTGTTCAGGATGGTAAAGGCCAGCAGGCTGGGCTGGTTTTCCCGCACATAGTTGGCAATGCCTTCGGCTACATTATCGTTCCGGATCTCTTCAAAAGTAAGCTGCGCCTCCGGAAACTGTTTCACCAGACTCTCTTTGATGTACTCATCATCTACATAGTCTGGTTGGCTGTCACTTTTAATATGCAGGAAGGTCAGCGAAGCATTCATTAACTCCTTCAGCTGCAGCAGCTGCATGGCCGTTACCTGGTCTCCATTCTCGAAATCAGCGGCATACACAATCTTTTCTATGTTACCAATGGCGGCACCTTCCGGTATAGCCAGCACCGGACACAAGCCTCGCTTGGCAACAGCCTCTGTGGTGGTGCCAAACATTTTATCTGTAAAGTTTTTTGCGCCCCCGGTTCCCATAACCACGAGTGTCACATCAAACTCTTCTATTGCTTTACTAATCTCCCCTACGGCACCTCCCTCTCTTACGATGGGGTGAAGCGTCACCTGGTTGCTGTTCATGCTGCTCAGAATGGCTTCTAATTTCTGCTGCGCCACTGCTTTGCTCTCCACCAGCTTGCCGCCGCCAACACCGGGCAATACCGACTTCTTTTCAAAGCTGTGCAGCACGACAACTTCGGCATCTGATTGCGCTGCCAAGTCAATGGCATAGGCCAGGGCACGGAGTGAATTTTCAGAAAAATCAACTGGAACAAGTAGCTTTTTCATGATTATAATGGTTTAGTTTGAAAACAAAGGAATAACTTCTTTAATGTTTAGCGCATGGTTCACCCACTCTTTCAACAAGCCTGTGTTGCACATGCGCTAAATTATAAAGACAAAACTAACTGGCTTACTGCCTGTTGCCTATAACGAATATCATCCCACTTACTGATCTCCGTCATACATTACAGCCTGCCGGCGCTTGCTCAAAACGCCAGGCATATATTGGAATATACCTCTTGTATTTGCCCCCTTCCCGGCACTTCCTGTTCCGGATAAAATGCCAGTACGGGCAGCACGGTTTTCACAGCTGCCTCCAAAAGCACAAATAAGCAATAAGACTATTTTTATATTAAATATACGATTATTAGTTCAATAAAGTGTACTTTCCGGGAGAACGTTTGTACTGTAAGCCTTTCCTATGGCATCAGGCACCATTTTAGCCATAGCTTCCCTTGTAATCCGCTTATGCCGCACCGGCACATAAAAGCCGCTTTACAGGGGTAGTAAAGCGGCTTTTATTCTATCAACAAAAGAAACAGAAGTTCAGCCTAAAGCATGCAGCCAGCAGCAACTTTAAGTAAACATGCTGTTCTTTATTTCTGCGTGGTGACCCTGGCTAGTTTGCTGTTACCTAATTTCTGGAACACATCGTCGAACTGCATAACCTGTTTTCCGCTTTTATCTCTGCCGGTTCCAGTCCAGTACATTTTATCGCCTTTTACCTTTTGGGTTATTTCATACTTCACGTTATCGTCTACCGGGAATGAGGCAAAGTCAAAGTTAGGGTATACTTTGTCTCCTTGCACAGTATACGTGCCACCCATTGCGTTCTCAAACTTGTTATCCCGATGGCTTATGCGTATTCAGTGTGTGGGCGTAACAATCTGGTACCGTGTAGCGGTAGCGTTGGTGTGTGATTCCTTTGTACCATCAGCCATAGTATAGGAGGAAGAGAGCTGATCCCAGGCACCCAGCCCTTTATTACCTGCAAAGGCGTAGTTCACTTTAACTTTTTGCCAGACTTCGTCAATTGGATAGACAGTGCCATCAGAGAAGGTTATAGCGCCTTTCTGGTAGAGCTTATCCCCATCCACTCTAACTGTAAAGTCGGTCTTATCCTGTGCATAGCTTTCCCAGGAAGCAACATCGAAGCTTTCCACGTACTTGTCACCCTTCATTGTGTAGGTTCCGCCTTGCGATCTAAGAAACACTTTTTGATCTCCTGCTGCAGAATCTGTGAAAACAGCCCAGTGTGTAGGGGTAATAATTTTAAAGGATCTGGTGCCATTATGGTGCATTTCCCAGGTGCCAACCAATGGGTTCTGAGCAGAAACGCTGAAAGCGCAACAGAACAAAAGGAAGAAAAGAAGGAATTTCGTCTTCATAAGAATTGAGTTTAGAGATGAAATATGTTAAAGTTTTGGGCAGAACCTGTACAGGTAGAGAAGCAGAGATGTATTGTACCACACCCACCTGTTTACTGGCTGCAAAAATGAATGGAGCGCATAGGAGCTTTGGAGCTGCTCTATTTGCCGCGGGAAAAGCGTTACGAATTGTGTACTGCTGGTTCAGAAAAGGTAATTGTGCAGCGAAGGTGCCCCCAGGTTAGCATTGTTGTGCTGTGCTAGAAACCTGGTGCCTGATGGTCTTATCTTCCTTAAAGGAGTCTTATGTCCTGGTTGCTGGCGAAGCTTTAAAAAGTAGTTGTACCTGGTACACCAGCCTAAGAAGGCATAGTCTTTAATTAATTTTAATACTTATGCGTTAAGTATTATTTTACAACACCCCGATAAAGTAGTGTTAAGGCTATTATACTGGTGAAGAAGCATTTATAATTGGCCAAAGAGTATAGCTTTTGAACAAAGCATTTTATGGCCCGTCATGTGCCTGCACACTTTAGTCGATGTTGATGCTTTCCGGCTTCTGCAGAGCCGCTGGCTGAGGCACAGATGGCTGGAGCTGTGCAATTGGCTCTACCTCCACACTGATTACTGGCACCGGGTCCGGCAAAGAAGGCTTGCAGGTTTCAGAAGGAAGAATAACTTCCTGTCCACCCTCTTTATGGGGCTTTTCTTCGAAGAGCAACAGCAAGGAAAGCGCACCACATAGAACTGCCATAAGCAGTACTGTGCCGATTAAGATAATAACTATCGCCATAACTGAGACGTGTGATTACAGAGCATTAATAATTCTTTAAATATATATAAATAAATATATTTAAAGAATTAATTTTTCCCAGAATTATACACTGTCTCTATTGCCGGAAAACAAGCCCTATAGAAATTGGCTATGTCTCCCGTACCCTGGATGCCAGCAGCCTGAAAATCATGTAAAGCACAGCAAAAATGACCATGGCTATCAGCGTCCAGAACTTCTTCCTGTTCTTTTCGCGCCAGAAATCCCGCTCTGCCTCGGTTCTATGAAGCCGCTGCTTTGTTTCCGTGTGCAAGGTGTTTTCCTCGTTCAGTTCGGCAAGCAAGGCATCCAGCTTTGTGGTGTCTTCCCGGTAAATGGTGTCTATGGTATGAATGGTTTCGCACTCCGGGCAGCTTAACCTGAGCGGGCGCTGCGGCGTATGCGGCCTGCTCTCCGGCATCGGCCATGGCGCTAGCCTGCCGGGCACGATGAACATCTCGGGTTCTCTGGCAGGCGGGGGAAGTAGGGGTGCGGACTGGTTTGAAGGGAAATGTTTGGCTGCGTAGGCTTCTCCATACTTTTCGGTGTACTCCTTGTTTTCATCCACGTACTCTGCCAGCTTTTCCGGGTTTTGGTCAAAATATTTCTCAGCCCCGCGTTGTGTGGCGCAGGAGCATAGCAGTACTAGCAGAAATATCAGTCTTGCAAATGGCATGATGCTTATTTTTACTAAAGCAAAGCAGGGACACCGCAGTAACTACGCTTGCTGCGTGGTTTTGGTCATGCTTCTAACAGGCTAACGGATACCGTGTATCCGGTTACCTGTTTTAATTTGTCCCCTGAGCTGCAGTGGTGCACCTTTAGAGCCTGACGGCAGCTGTTATTTCACTTAAAAGAAGCTTTGCCAGCACCTGAATCATGCATTTTTAGTTCTAAGAATCAACCGCAAACATGCTCAAAAGGATTTCAGGACATAAAATACGAATTCTTATTGTATTTCATTCAATTCCTGTACGGTGAAAGCTCTTTGCCGGTCACTTAAACGCTGCCTTACTTTTGCCACGTCTTCAGTACTTACTTTGTCTGCATCGTTTTGCCACGATTTACGGATAAAACTCAGTAACTGCGCCACCTCTTCGTTGGGCAGGCTCTTGTCGTACCCAATGCCCGGCATGTCGCCATTAATTTCTGGGGCTTTATACAGGTGGCCGTTTACCTGCACCGGGCCTGTCAGGCCGTACAGCACAATCGATATGAGCTTATCTTTGCTGCCCGTTACCCACTCAGATTTGTTTAAAGGAGGCGCCAGGGCTGTTACGCCATTGCCGTCTGCTCCGTGGCAGGTCTGGCAGGACCTGGCATACATTGCCGCCCCGTTCGGAAAGGCCTTCGCCAGCGCTTCCGGGTTACGGCTTTCCCGGGCATTTCTGATGTTGGTAACCACCTGGTGCAACTGTTTATGGATGGCCTTGGCAGTATCAGGAACCAGGGCCAGCACCTCTTTCTGGAAAGCCTCCTCGCGGTCCTGCAGGTTGCTGATCACGGCATCTGCCACATATTTGTTTGCTGGATATTTTTTAACAACCTGCTGCAACAGGTTGTTTGCGGCCACCTTATCAAGTGGCTGTATATAGCTGGCCAGAAAAGCCACATAAGGTGCCGCCAGAGTATCGTTGCTGGCTACCATTTGCTCCAGCACCGGCACATACTGCTTGTAATTTGTTTTGTTCAGCACAGACGGCAACACGCTTAAAGCCTGCATCCGGACAGGCCAGGCTGGCTGCTTCAGCGAGGCGAGTACTTCATCTGTTTTCAGGGCACCCAGTCCTTCCAGCGTCCAGAGGGCGTGCATCACCAGCAAAGGCTTCCCTGATTCTTTTGTAGCCTGTCGTAATGCCGGAATGGCCTGGGCCAGGTTACGGTCTATGATTTTCTGCTGCGCATTGTCCCGCACCCAGCCGTTGGCATGGCCCAGCAGTTTCACCAGTTGGTCCGGGGCATCTGGCAGGGTAACCATTTCTGCCTTTGTATTTTTTGGAACTACTTTATAGATGCGGCCATAGCCTAAAGGCTGGGTTAAATCCCGAAGCCCGATTTCTTTTTTCAGGTAGGTAGTAAGGTAGGTTTTATGCTGAATAATACCGCGGTACATGTCTACAATGTACAAGGCACCATCCGGGGCATTGTACAGGTTCACCGGCCGGAAGCGCTCATCGACGCTCGCGATGAATTCTTTCCCCTGGTACGCCTGCTTTCCGCCGGACACATAGCCATTATCGTTCAGGATGTTGCGCTTAATAAGATTTCCGGCAGGTTCTGCCACAAAAACGTTTGATGCAAATGCTTCCCCAAACAAATCGCCCCGGTATACCACAGGCCCACAGGCAGCAGTAAAGCTCACCAGGCGCAGGCTATCATCCAACACGCCTTCCATGTAGCCCCTGTTTACACCAGGAGTCGGCCGGATGGGATACACCTTGTTATCAGGTACAATTCTTTCGTTAAACCCGGCTACGCTACGCTGGTTGCTGTTAGAGGCACCGAAGCCAGGCGCAAAGTAGTCACCCAACAGGTTCATTGGATTGGTATTATAGTAAAGCCGGCCGTAATTGTCCTGCGTAATCCCCCACTGGCCCCGGAAGTGTGTTTTCTCTATCAGCCACTCTTCCCCCACCTTCCGGTAGCGCTTGGTTGACTTGGCATTGTATATCCAGTTGTCCATTGCCCGGAACAAGCCATTGGGCTGGTGCTCCACGTTGCCGCCTTCTGCGTAAGCGCCATCCACCAGTGTTTTTTTGCCAGGCTGGCCGTTGTTGATCTCGTAATACCACAGGCTCGGCGGTTCAGCCACCAGTATGCCCTTATCCACCAGGCAAATGGCTCTTGGCAGCACCAGCCCATCCAGGAAAACCTTGCGCTCATCTGCCACGCCGTCTTTGTTCGTGTCTTCCAGAATAACGATTTTACCATTCGGAACATCTTCCCCGGTTCCTGCTGTATCCGGCATATAGCCTTCCATTTCCACTACCCACATGCGCCCCTTATCATCAAACGTCATGGCAACGGGGGTACTCACCAGGGGCTCTGCGGCTACAAGCTTTACTTCAAAGCCGTCGGCCACCTGCATCAGGCCGAGAGAGGCCTCTGGAGACATAACAGGAGAAGAGTCCAGCGTAAACCGGGCTGCCTGTGGCTTGCTTCCTGTTTCTGAGTCAGTTTTAGCTTGTTCTGTGTTACTGGATTTACTGCCCTGGCAGTAGACCAGGAAACAGGTCATGGCCAGCAGAAGAAACGAAGACAGGTATTTTTTCATTTTTGTATAGTTTAATCAGATTAGCAGGTAAAGCAACTTGGGTACTTTTTCCCTTTGGCTCAGTATCGATTCAATCAACGGGGCTAGTTACCATCTGCTTTTACCTACAACTCCACCGGCTTCATACGTTTGGTGAGCAGGTGTATAATCAGCCAGGCCAGCAAATAAGCAAAACCGCAGATGATAAACAGGATGTTATACCCGGCTCCAATATTGCCGAGCATATCATAGTAATTCAGCAGCCATCCTACAAATAAAGGAAAGAAGGTAGAAGCGATGGAACCGGACATGCCGCCAATGCCTACAACTGAGCTTACCGCCCTTTTAGGCACAATATCTGAAACAATGGTAAAAATGTTGGTGCTCCAGGCCTGGTGTGCAGCCGCTGCCAAACTGATGATGCCCACTGCCACCCAGATGTCTGTCGCGTACCGTGCCACCATAATAGGCAGCACCACAAAGGCAACTATCAGCAAAGTAGTTTTTCTTGCCTTCAGTACCGGCCAGCCCCGACGGATGAGGTAAGACGACAAATAGCCGCCGCCAATGCTGCCAAAGGTAGTGGCTGTGTAAACAACAGCCAGGGGTAAGCTGGGCTTGGTAAGGTCCAGGTTAAAGGTGGTGGCAAAGTAAGACGGCAGCCAGAACAGGAAGAACCACCAGATCGGATCCGTTAATACTTTACCAACGATAAACACCCAGGTTTGCCTGATTTGAAGCAGGCGGCTCCACTTTAATGAACCTGCAGTTTCCACAACAGCAGGCTCGTTGTCGATGTGAATAAAGTCATACTCTTCAGGCGAAAGCCTCTTTTGGCGCGAAGGTATCTCATATAAAAGCCACCAGAACACCAGCCACACAAAACCCAAAGCTCCGGTAATAATGAATGCTTCCTGCCAGCCATAAGCACCCAGAATCCAGGGCACCAGAAGAGGAGCAGCTACCGCCCCAATGCTGGTACCGGAGTTAAAGATACCGGTAGCCAGGGCCCGCTCTCTTTTTGGAAACCATTCTGCCACCGCTTTCACAGCTGCTGGGAAGTTACCGGCCTCCGCCAAACCCAAAAGCCCCCGCACAAGGCCAAAACCCAACGTAGTCCGGACGGCGGCATGCAGCATGGCGGCAATGCTCCAGACGGTAACAGAAACAGCATATCCCATCTTTGTGCCTATCCTGTCGATGATACTGCCGAAAATAATATAGCCTACCGCATAGGAGGCAGAGAAAAACATGATAATGTACCCATAGTCCAGTTCGGTCCAGTTGAACTGAGTTTCCAGGGTAGGCTTCAGCAAGCCAATCACCTGTCTGTCAATATAATTGATGGTGGTGGCGAAGAAAAGCAAGGCGCAAATGACCCAGCGGTAATTGCCGACTTTCGCTTTCTCTGTGTAACCGGTACCGGTTTCGCTTAATTTAGTTTTTCCCATGGTATTCAACTGGTTTCTGTTATGATGGTACTGTATCTGCGCCTGAAGCTTTTCTTCCTGACTGCCCTTGCCGTAACTGGTGTAAGTATGTTGTTCCCCCTAAAGGGAGGACATCTCACTGTCTTATATCTCGTGCGTAACGGTTTTAAAGAACGGTGACAGGCACCTCTGCCCCCTTTCGCTCTGAAGAGACGTATCCGGAATAAATAGTTGAAATCACGTCGGCAGCCAGGCTACTGTTGCTTTCTACCGGCTCACCAAAGGCAGCAGACCTGTAAAAAGCGTCCATCTCGTGCTGGTAGCCGGCAAACCAGGCCTCGTCCGGCGACATAGACGACCAACCCTGCTTCGTTTCTGTTTTCTCCACCACATACACATCTTTAAAGTAGTGCTCTGCCGGTGTATAAGCCTGCATGGCATTGTTTGGATGAATGTTGCAAATCGTGCGATGGTTGTTGGTGTTTACTTCAATCCAGTTATGCACCCCACCCAACACCAGCTCGCTGGCGAAAACATCAGCAATGGTGCCGTCTTCAAACACCACATGCAACATGGCAAAATCCTCGATGTCTTTATAAGTTGTCCGCAGGTGACCCTCATCTTTAAAGCCCGGCATGCGCGTAATGGCATGCGTCCGGGCCGATATGGACTTTGGCCGGATGGGTTTGCCATCGCGTGCCCTGCCTTCCACATGTTTCAGGTAAATTGCCGCTGACAGAGGGTGGCAACCTTTCCCAATCATAGAACCGCCTCCAGAAAGTTTCCATTGCCCATAGGCCAGGGAATGCGAACCAGAATGCGACTCTTCCCCATGCATCCAGATAATCTGGGCCCCTGTTTTCTCCAGCACTTCCCGCTCTTTTTGTATGGCGGGGGCATACACCCAGTTCTCCGCATACATGATCAGCCCTTCACTTTCTTTCTCCGCCTCCAGCATCCTGCTGATGCTCTTCAGCGTTTCTTTCAGCCCCTCTTCTCTTGGAAAAGTATCTCCGCTGAAATCTTCGCTACCATCGCCGAAATAACCGGTAAATGGCTTCTCCACAATAACGTGCTTGTTCAGTTTCAGAGCAGCTACCACAATAGGTTCATGGGTTACTGGCGGGGTACACACATGAATGACATCTGAACTTTCGAGCAGCTCTTCCAGACTCCCGAAAGCCTTCAGGTTTCTATCCTTTGTAAAGGCCTGTAAATTTTCCGGTGAGGGTGAGAATGCCCCAGCAATTTCCACTTTGGCACTGAAAACGCGTCGCAGTGCCTCGTAATGAAACTTGGCGGCAAAACCGGACCCAACTATTCCAGCCCGTACAACTTTTTTTTCCATAGTGTATAATAGTTTGTGTCTGCTTTTAAGTACAAGCTTCCTGCTTCGTTAAAAAGGGAAATAGTTTTTGGCGTTGTAATAGCAGATATCCTGCACCATCTTTCCAATCCACGGAATATCCGCCGGTAACAGGCCCTGCTCTACATCATCCCCGAACATGTTGCACAGCAGCCTTCTGAAATACTCGTGCCTCGGGAAAGACAGGAACGAACGGGAGTCTGTCAGCATACCAATAAAGCAGCTGATGAGGCCCATGTTAGACAGCGTGTTCATCTGTTCTTTCATGCCCTCCAGCTGATCAAGAAACCACCAGCCTGAGCCGAACTGTATTTTGCCTTTTATACCTGCTCCCTGGAAATTGCCTGTCATGGCGGCAAAGGCTGCATTGTCTGCCGGGTTAAGGTTGTAGATAACCGTTTTGGTGAGTTTGTCTTCTTTTTCCAGAGCATTCAAGAAAGCTGACATATTCGTTGCCTGCGGGAAGTCTCCGATAGAGTCATATCCTGTGTCTGGGCCGTTTACCTGCAGCATGCGGGTGTTGTTGTTGCGCAGTGCTCCCAGGTGGAACTGCTGCACCCATCCTTTCTCATGGTACATCCTGCAAAGTGCCATCAATACCAGCCCGGCAAACTCCTGCTCGTGCGCAGCGGCTTCCTGGTCGTTTCCTACTATAACGGCAGCAAACACCTCATCCAGTTTCCCGCTTTTGGCGCTGAGAGCAGGCAGAAAGGACAAGCCATGGTCTGAAACGCGGCAACCGTTGTCATGGAAATAGTTTACCCGCTGCTGCAATGCTTCCAGTAAGGTGTCTATGCTGTTAATCGCTACTCCGCTGGCTTCAGTGAGTTTTTGGAGGTAGCCTCTGAAAGCCTCCCCCCCTGTCAGGTTCAGGGCCTTGTCTGGCCGGAAAGAAGGCAGCACCTTAACTTTGAACCCAGAGGCAGCTATCTGCTGGTGGTATTGCAGGTTATCGGTGGGGTCATCCGTGGTGCCAACCATTTCGACTTGGAAGTGCTCCAGTAATCCTCTTGGTGTAAACTCCGGCTTCTGTAGCAATTCGTTACACTGCGCATATACCTCTGATGCATTCTCCTCTGTCAGCAGCTCTGTCACACCAAAAGGGTTTTTCAGTTCCATGTGCGTCCAGTGGTACAGCGGGTTGCGCATGGTATAGGGCACGGCCGACGCCCATGTCATGAATTTCTCTTCATCCGAAGCATCGCCTGTGATATATTTCTCATCTACCCCCAACGTCCGCAGTGCCCGCCACTTATAATGATCGCCTGCCAGCCAGATATCGGTCATGTTGGCAAAGGGCTTATTTTCCGCTATGGCCTGCGGCGACAGGTGGCAATGGTAATCAATGATAGGCATGTCCTTGGCATACTCATGGTATAGCTGCCTGGCTGTTTCTGTTTGCAACAGGAAATTTTCGTTCAGGAAATTGCTTTTCTGCTGCGCGTGTGCGCGCTTTTTAGCAGCGGGTACTGTAACCGTATCTTCATTCATGAGAGTATTCTTTTAATTGTTTGACATCGTTCTTTCTATACCCATTTCCAGCCCCCGCAGCTCTGCCAGCCCCCGCAGCCTGCCAATGGCAGAATACCCCGGGTTGGTGACTTTGTGCAGGTCGTCGAGCATTTGGTGGCCGTGGTCCGGCCGGAACGGGATAGGCTGCTCGCGCCCCTTATTTATAGTTATTAATTCTTTCATTACCGCATACATATCCACGTCGCCCTCCAGATGGTTGGCTTCGTAAAAATTTCCCTCTTCATCCCGCTGCGTGCTTCGCAGGTGCACAAAATTGATACGGTCGGCAAACTGCCGCACTATCCCCGGCAGGTCATTGTCTGCCCGCACCCCAAAGGAGCCCGTACAAAAGCACAGTCCGTTACTAAGGGATGGCACAGCCTGCACCAGCGCCTCCACATCGGCAGCCGTGCTCACCACCCTCGGCAGCCCCAGAATGCTATATGGGGGATCATCCGGATGTATAACCATTTTCACGCCGGCCTCCTCGGCAACCGGCACCACCTCCTGCAGGAAGTATATCAGGTGTTGCCGCAGCTTGTTTGCATCAATGCCGGCATAGGTATCCAGCGCCTGCTGAAACTGCTCCAGTGTAAAGCTCTCTTCGCTGCCCGGAAGCCCTGCGATGATGTTCCGTTGCAACTGCAGCTTCTCTTCTCCGCTCATAGTTTCAAACCGCCGTCTTGCCCGTTCCAGGTCCTGCTCTGCGTAATCCTGCTCCGCGTTCTTCCGCTGAAGCATAAACACATCGAAGGCAATAAAGGCTGCCATCTCAAAGCGCAAAGCCTTGGAGCCATTGGCCACTGTAAAGCTCAGGTCTGTCCGTGTCCAGTCCAGCACCGGCATAAAGTTGTAGGTCACGATATGTATGCCACAGGATGCCAGGTTGCGGATAGACTGCTTATAATTTTCTATATATGTCCTGAAGCCTTCGGTTTGGGTCTTGATAGCCTCATGCACCGGCACGCTTTCCACCACGCTCCATACCAAACCGGCACGTTCCACTTCCTCTTTTCGCTTTTGGATTTCTTCCACAGGCCACACCTCCCCGTTAGGGATGTGATGCAGCGCTGTAACGATATCGGTAGCGCCCGCCTGGCAGATATCCTGTAAAGAGACCGGGTCTTTCGGTCCGTACCATCTCCAGCTTTGTAACAGTGGCATATTGTCTTCTGCTTGTCTTTTTTATCGATTAAATTAAACCCCGCTAAAGGCATTAAAGCCACCGTCCACCAGCAGCGTTTCCCCGCTCACGAACCTGGAGGCATCACTCAGCAGGTAGATAAGTGTGCCTGTCAGTTCTTCCGGGTTGCCCAGCCGGCGGAAAGGCGTGTTGCTGATAAATTTCTGGGCCCTGTCGGTGTAGCCTCCGTCTGGGTTTAACAGCAAGGTCCTGTTCTGCTCTGTCAGGAACACTCCCGGGGCAATGGCATTCACTCTTACACCATCGCCGTAGCGCAGCGCCAGTTCCACTGCCATCCATTGGGTATAAGCCTCTACCGCCTTTTTAGCCATGGTATAGCCGAGCACCCTGGTCAGAGGCCGTTGTGCCGTCAGCGAGGAGATATTCACGATGGCTCCTTTTCCTTTTTCGGCGATTACCCTGCCGAAAATTTGTGTCGGGATGATGGTACCGAAAAGGTTTAAGTCAACTGCCTTTTTTGTGTCTGCTATTTTAGTATCGAATAGGTTCTGGTCTGGCATCACAGTGGCCCCCGGAATGTTACCTCCTGCAGCATTCACCAGCCCGTCAATCGTTCCCCATGCCTCCAGGATTTCCTCTTTTGCTGCGTTCATCTGCTCTTCATCCAGCACGTCGCCCAGCACCGCCATGGCCTCTCCGCCTGCGGCTTTTATGGCTGTTACCCGTTCGTCGGCACGCTCCCGGTTGCGCCCCAGGATGGCCACTTTAGCACCAGCCTGTCCTAAAGCAAGCGACATGGCCTCGCCCAGAATGCCGGTGGCTCCGGTCATCACAATTACTTTACCTGCTAATGAAAACTGTTCTATTCCGCTCATGTATTGCTTGTGTTTATCTTTTTATGCCTCTTTTAATAAGAGGCAGCCTATCTGTTTGGACAGGCTGCTGTTCCTTGCCGCAGCCAGCATTACTTTCTGGCTTTTTAAATTTACTAACCTTTCTCGCAATCGATTGCAGTATGCGCAAAAAAAACACTCCCTGCTACTTTTTTCAATAATCCATTACTGATACCAATTCTTTACTGGATTCCCGTTTGATTAATTCTATCGGGGTGGTGAGGGAGATAAAGCTTCTGCCTGGTTTTACTTTTTGCCGGATTAAGTCCATGATAAGCTTTGCAGCCTGCTCCCCTACCTCATAGGGGAATTGCTCTACGGAGGTAATCCGGGGCTGCATGATCTGTACACGCGGATCATTGGAGTACCCTGCCAGTTTCAAATCCTCCGGTACGCTCAGTTTCATTCTGCTGGCATACTCCATCACGGCAATGGCAGTAGTATCATTGCTGCTAAAAATCCCGTCCGGGTATGGCTTTTCTGCAAACAGCACCTCGCATGTTTTCAGCGCATTTTCATGTGTCAGTTCATGAAAGAACACCAGGCTTTCGTCCAGGGGCACCTTGTACTTCTTCAGTGCATCCTGGTAGCCGGCGTAGCGCTCACTGTACAGGCTACAGCTGAGGGGGCCACTGATGTGTGCCACCCGCCGGCAGCCCTGCTCCAGCAAGTGGAGAGTTGACTTATAGCCTCCCTGGTAGTCATCACCCTGTATTTTATGGGCAGAGTATCCTTTTGGCACCCTGTCATAAAAAACCAGGGGAACGTTGGCTTTTGAAAAAACATCGAAGGCCGAAAAGTCTTCCGTGTACAGCGTAGACGAAACTATCAGTCCTTCCACACGCAAGGCATGCAGCACGCTCACCAACTGCTTTTCCAGTACCGGTGACTCGTTTGACTGGAATATCATCAGGTTATAATCGCACTTCTGCAGCTCGTTCTGGATAGCCGTAATTACTGCTGACTGAAAGTACATGGATATGCGGGGTACAATCAGCCCAATAATATTGGACTTGCTTTTGCGAAGACTGGAAGCCATGGCGTTGAGCTGGTAGCCCGCTTTGCTCACCGCCTCCTTCACCCGCTCTTTTGTGTCCTGGCTAACGTGCGGATGGTCGCTCAAAGCCCTTGAAACGGTAGAGGTAGACACACCGAGTTCACGGGCAATGTCCTTCAATCTGTGTTGCGATTGTCTACTCATGTTGATGCTGCCACTATCCGCCGAAATCATGTTTATGGTTAAATATATGAAACTTAATACTCCCCCATGGCACAAACTAACAGGCTATCTACCTGTAAATGGCTTAACTTGTAGTGAAGCCGGGCAGGCGCCATGCTATCTGCCTGCCCGGTTCCGTATCTTATGAAAGTAACTTAACCAGCTACCTCAGCTTGCCACTACGTCCTGCTTCGCATCATCGAAGGTAACGCGCTTGCCTGTTTGCATGGCTATGCGCGTCATGATGTTGGCAACAGAATGGTTATAGCCAGCCTTTACAGAAGCATTTGGCGTCTGGCGGTTGCGCACGCACTCCATCCAGTTGCGCATGTGCAGCGAAGTCATCGGGTCGCCGCCAGTGTTGGCGTCTGTAGAAACTTTTGCCTGGTCAGGCAAAGTGTAATCTGCCAGCAGGTTGGGCTGCATGCCCATATCGGCTGCCATTCTTTTATCTAAGCCACCCTCGGATGTAATTTTGTTTGTGTCCAGGTTCAGCATCCCGCCATTGGAGTAGTACAGTTCCTTTACGCCACCGGCTGAGTTACTGAAGCGGGAAGAATACACTACCTGGAAACCTTTGGAAGGGTCGTTTGCCGGGCCATAGTCGAACACAGCGGTTAAGGTATCCGGGTTTTCACGGCCGTCATTCCACATGTAAATACCACCGTTGGCTGCCACGCTGCGCGGATGCTCCAGCCCCGTAAACCAATGCACGGTATCTATCTGGTGCGACATCCACTGCCCCGGTATACCAGATGAGTATGGCCAGAACAAGCGGTACTCCAGGTATTTCCTCGGGTCCCAGGCCACTCTTGGCCGGTTCATCAGGTAACGCTCCCAGTCCGTGTCTTCCTTTCGGATCTGGCTTACCAGGTCTGGTCTTCTCCAACGCCCCGGCTGGTTTACGTTCCAGGTCATTTCCACCATTTTGATGTCTCCAAACTTACCGGAATTGATGTATTCGTTTGCAGCAATATAGTTGGGAGCACTACGCCGCTGAGAACCTATCTGCACGATCTTACCTGTCTCTTCAACTGCCTTCAGCATTGCACGGGCGTCTTCCATTGTTTCAGCCATCGGCTTCTCCAGGTACACATCCTTCCCGTTTCGTACCGCTTCAACCCCCATCAGGGCATGCTGGAAATCAGCCGTACTGATGATGACTGCATCAATGTCCTTCTTGGAGTACAACTCGTCGTTGTTGCGGTATTTTTTTATTTTCGTGCCGTGCTTCTCCTTCACATAGGCCTCTGCCTCATCGCGGCGGCGGTTCCAGATATCAGACACACCAACAAACTCGAAGTTCATTTCCTTTGCATGGTTCATAAAAGACGGATACAAGGAATGTCTGAACCGGTCTGAGAAACCGATGATACCAACCCTTACCCTGTCGTTGGCACCCAGAATTTTCCCGTAACTTTTAGCGCTAAAGCCCATGCCCATTACAGACAAGCCGACTGTTCCCAGAACAGCTTTTTTGATAAAGTCTCTCCGGTTGTTGTTATCCTTCTGATTCATTCCTTTGTTCGTTATAGTTGAACTTTATTTAACATGCATTGCAAACTGATTCGGTTATAGCAGCGTGCAGGACTGTAGCCCCGCCTTATCTTTTCACTTCTGATGATGCCCGGCTTTCCCGTTCTTCAGGAGTGCTGGCACTTCGTTTTTACAATTCCTTGATTTTGATGCTTCTGAAGGAAACATTATTACCATGGTCCTGCAGAAGGATACGCCCTTTTTCAGCCTCCCCAAAGTTTTCCCAGTTCTTGTATTTGCTTTGAGCCACCAGGTTCCGGAATTCCTCAGAACCTCTTTCATACTCCAGCACTTTAATGCCGTTCAGCCAATGCTCCACGGTGTTGTCCGGCTTCACCACGAGGCGTGCCAGGTTCCACTCTCCCACCGGCCTGATAAAGCGGTTGTTTTTCTCAGAAGTCTTCAGGTCATATAAAGAAGCAAGGGTGCGGTTACCGTCCCGGCCCATCTTGGCATCCGGGTGCCTTTCATCATCGAGCAACTGGTACTCCAGGCCAATGGCTGAAGCATTCTTTACATTCTCTTTTTCTGTTACAAAGTACTTGATACCGCTGTTGGCACCTTCTGTCAGCTTAAACTGTACCTGCAGCTCAAAAGCGTCATACTCTTTCTCCGTCACAATGTCGCCGCCGTTCACAGACTCGCCACCGCCGGACTCCAGCACTTGCAGTTCTCCGTTCTGCACCCTCCAGCCACCTTCCGGGAACTTGTCTTTGTAAGCGCCTCTCCAGCCGTTGGTCGTGTTGCCGTCCCAAAGCAGGCTCCAGCCTTGTGCTTTCTCCTGCTCTGTCAGGGTATTCGGCACCAGGTTCACCACGAAGGCGTTGTGTCCTTCACGATGTTTCAGGTCCTCTGTTTTGATGCGGATGTTCCGCCATTTGATTTCTTTTCCGGCGTCTTCGGGCTTACCAATAGAGTGCACCTGCAGCGCAATGATACCTTTAAGGGTCACATCATCTACTACCGCCGCCACCGGCACATCATTTATCCAGGTTTTGATGCTGTTGCCAATGGCCTCGATTCTGGCCTTGTTCCACTCTCCTTTCTTGAAGGCTGACTGGGCATCCGGGTTCAACGAAAGCGGGTACAGCCATCCGCGCCTTGACTCGTCATATATTCCTCCGGTCCATTTTCTATCAGAAGGGTCTAATTCGAACTGATAGCCATGCACGCGGCCACCCATTACAGCCGGGTCTGAGATACTGCGGAACTGCACGCCACTGTTAATGTCGTTGTCCAGCATGACCTCAAACTCCAGAATATAATCGCCATATTCCTTATCAGTAGCCAGGAAACTATTAGGAGACCCTGTGACAGTGGTGCCTACGATGGTACCATCTTCTACCCTGTAGGGGGCTGTCCCGTTTACCTGTGTCCACCCTGTTAAATCCTTGCCGTTAAACAACTGTGTCCAGCCAGCTTCCTGCGCAACTTCTGTACCCTGTACAGTTTCGGCAGTCTGCACAGTTTCGGTATTACTCGAGGCGCAGCCGTACTGTGCGCAGGTGACAGGAAACAGTAAAAGCAAAAGTGGCAAATGACTTCTTTTCATTGTTTTTGATTTTTAGAATTAAATTCTGCTTTACAGGAAAGCGGAGCTTTTATTTTTTATGAAGCATGTATAAGCCCGGCCAGCTCCTTTTGGCTAATGGGTTCATGCAGATAACAACCTATTGAGCCTGCTGCTCATGATGCAAGGTGCAGAAGGTTGCTTTACCGGAATCGATTGCAGGTATTTTAAGCTTACCCCCTATTTCTGTACCCCGGACTCATTTTATCGCCTTTGCCAGCACACTGTGCAACTATGCCAGCTATTTTTTAGAGGCAGGCGCAGTTGCTATTTAGACACTGGTTAATTAGTTCTTTCTCTCAATCCTTTTAAATCTGCTAAATTAGCTTTCAGCGTTCCTGTTTTTTAGTCTTCAGCAGCCATCCAGGCTGAGTTGAACAAATCTTAAAGTCTTACTGGTTAAACACCTTTATGTATGCTTATGGCAGAAAGTTTGATATTGGAATCGATTGCAGGAAGAAGAATAATCTTCAGTTATCAGAACGCTTTGATACCATAATCAGCAGTAAAATTAACAGTGAGCAATCAATCATTTTGTATGACACTGAAATTTAACTAATTATTTTAATTTGCCAAATTATTTTTGGGATCCTCTATCACTTTTTAAATAGGATGTTCATATCATAGTGGTAGCTCACGCAAAATCAGAAGCTTTGATATGCCTGCTTCCAACTTCCTTATTCTGTATGCCATGTTCAGGAAAAAGAATGCCATGGAATAATAATTTCGTTCATTAAAGCGACCAACAAAACAGGTCATACTGCACTAAAATACCCCGGATGATGCGACACGTGAATATACTTAAGTGAGCCTTCACTCTGCCTTGCCTATATAATTCATAAGAAACTGAGTGTTAATCCCCCAGTTGATTGCTTTATTTCATCACTTTCTTTAATTATGTATTTAATCAAAGCTTTTATGAAACATCATTCATTTTCCATTCTCTTTTTCCTGATGCTCACCAGCTTCGCAGGCATGGCACAGAAAAGAGAATTACCCAATACTCCTGTTTCTCTTCAGAACCTGAATGACTTCCGACCTGCAGCAGGCAATTGGCAACTAGCGGAGGACGTATACTATGACCTCAGAAAGGCAGGCAAGGGAAAAGTACAGCCAGGTACCGGCGTGCTGGTAAACGTTCCGTCTGGTAGCAACCAGGACAACCTGTTCACTCAAATGGAGCACGGCGACATTGAGCTGGAGCTTGATTTTATGATGGACAAAGGGTCGAACTCCGGCATTTACCTGCAGGGGCGTTACGAAGTGCAGTTGTTCGATAGCTGGGGCGTACAGAACCCGACAGCAGCCGACTGCGGTGGCATCTACGAGCGCTGGGACGAAGGTCGCCCTGGCGATAGGAAAGGCTATGAAGGCCATGCGCCAGCCGTAAACGTAAGCAAAGCTCCCGGCCTGTGGCAGCATTACAAAATTGTTTTCCGGGCACCCCGCTTCAACGCGCAGGGGCAGAAAACAGCCAACGCCGTATTTGTGCAGGTGATACACAATGGGGTAACCATTCATGAAAACGTGGAAGTAACAGGGCCAACGCGTGCCGCCGCTTTCCAGGATGAGCAGCCACTGGGTCCACTCATGATACAGGGCGACCATGGCCGCGTGGCCATTCGTAACATCAGCTACAAGAAATTCGGAACAGAGCCGGTTACCCTGACGGGCCTGACGCTGAAAGCCTACGAAGGCGAAGCGAAAAATTTAGATGAGCTCGACAAGATGACGCCGGTAAAGGAAATGGACATCCAGGCACTGGCTCACCAGGGCTCCGGCACCAGAGACCAGTTCGGCGGTAAAATAAACGGCACCATCCATGTACCACGCTCCGGAGAGTACCTGTTTAGCCTGGAACTCGACTGGATACCAGCTGATAATAACTACCCGGAGAGACCGAACGGTGCCGGTGAGTTGATCATTGGTGGCAAAAAAGTAATCTCCATTGATGGGGAGCGTGGCGATGCCACCACCATGGTGCAACTGGAGGCAGGTGAGCACCCGATTGAGCTCTCATACCTGAAAAAATTCGGCTACTGGTATGCCCAGAGCAACGATTTCACCCTCGCGGTAGAGGGTTCAGGCGTACCTTATACTGCTCTGAACACGCCGCTGCGTGCAGCAGAGCCGGTGGGTGCTATTATGGTGCTGGCTGAAAAAGAGCCGGTCATGCTCAGAAGCTTTATCGAGCACAATGGAGATAAAAGAACACACACTATTTCTGTAGGAGAGCCCGGAAACGCAAATTACACCCTGGACCTGGGCACCGGCGATTTCCTGCAGTTCTGGCGCGGCAATTTTATGGAGACCACCCCAATGTGGCACGGCAGAGGCGAAAGCCAGCTGGGCGTACCGATGGGAAGCGTGATAGAACTGGCAGGCAACCCAACGCTGGCCTTCCTGAAAGACCAAAACGCGGCCTGGCCAGACTCCAACACTGCCTACAATTACCTTGGGTATGAAGTAGACAAGAGCGGCCGCCCTACCTTTAAGTATACCTTAGGCGGTGCCAGTGTAAAAGATGTGTTTGAAGTGAGCGAGGAAGGAAGAAAGCTGGTTCATTCCCTCACAGTGGTTCCAGGACAGGAGCAGGAAGAACTATGGTGCAGAGTGGCAGAAGGAAGTGAAATTAAAAAATTGCCAAATGGCCTTTATGCTGTCAACGACAAACAATACCTGATAGAGCTGCCACGCAGAGTAAAACCTGTTATCCGGAACACGGCACAAAACGGAAAAGAACTGCTGCTGCCTGTGAAAGCTAAAAAGGGCACCGCGGAGGTAAAGTATAACATTGTATGGTAGGTCTCAGGCAACAGGAAGAAAACATCATCATGAAAATTAAATCACCCATTACACGTTTTACAAAGGCTGGCCTGTTTGCCATGTGTTTGCTTACCCTTGGTGGGCAACCGGTTTTGGCGCAGAAAAAAGCCAAAGTAAACCCCGAAACAGGAAGCAAGCAACCGGCACCCGCGCCTAAGGGCCTGGAGCAGGACAATGCCATTCCGGAAGTAGAAGACGACTTCTATAAATTAATTTCATTACCCATACCGGAGGGAGTGCTGCTGGAAGTTGGTGGACTGACAACATTACCGGATGGCAGCCTTGCCGCCTGTACCCGCAGAGGAGAAGTCTGGATTATCTCCAACCCGAATGTGTCAGGTAATGCCAAGCCTACTTACAAGCGCTTCGCCTACGGACTGCATGAGCCGCTGGGGCTGGCTTATAAAGACGGCGACATTTACGTAACACAGCGCAGCGAAATCACGCGCCTCCGAGATAATGACGGTGACGGCGTAGCGGATGCTTACGATAAAGTGTATTCCTGGCCACTGTCGGGCAACTACCACGAGTATTCGTACGGTCCGCTGTTTATGCCAAACGGCAACATGCTGGTAACCCTGAACCTGGGCTGGAGCAATAGCCTGGGGCATGGCGTAAGCTTGGCACCATGGCGCGGCTGGATGCTGGAAATCACCCCGGACGGAAAAATGACACCTATTGCAGCTGGCCTGCGCTCTCCTTCTGGCTTTAACGTGAACGAGGCCGGTGACGTGTTCTATACCGAAAACCAGGGAGACTGGGTAGGTTCGGGCCGCATCACGCACCTGGAGAAAGGCGACTTTGCGGGCAACGCAGAAAGCCTTCGCTGGTCAGATCTGCCGGGTTCACCTTTCAAACTAAAGCCGGAGGATATACCAAACACCGGTGAGCCACTCTACGATGTGGCGAAGCGGGTGGACGCGCTGAAGCCGCCAGCTGTCTGGTTGCCGCACGGTATCCTGGGCATCTCTACCTCCGGTATCCTGAATGACAATACAAATGGCAAGTTCGGCCCTTTCACCAACCAGCTTTTTGTGGGAGACCAGGGGCAGAGTAAGATCATGCGGGTAGCCCTGGAGAAAGTAAAAGGGCAGTACCAGGGCGTGGTGTTTCCTTTCAGGGAAGGCTTCTCTTCAGGTATTCTTCGCCTGGTATGGGGCAGCGACGGTGCCATGTTCAGCGGCATGACCAGCCGTGGCTGGTCCTCTACTGGCAAAGAACTCTTCGGCCTGCAGCGCCTTGTGTGGACAGGTAAAACACCTTTCGAGATGAAGACCGTGCGCGCGATGCCGGATGGTTTTGAGATAGAGTACACGCTTCCTGTTGACAGGAACAAGGCAGCAGACCCAGCCGCTTATAAAATTACGGGCTTCAACTATAAATACCAGGCCGCATACGGGAGCCCTGTAATCAACAATGAGAAGTGCACTGTGCGGGGCGTAGTGGTATCAGAGGATGGCCTGAAGGCCCGCCTGGTGGTAGACGGCCTGCGGGAAGGTTACATTCATGAGATAACGGCAGAGGGTGTGCGTGCCGCAAATGGCAAGCCCCTGTTACACCAGGTAGGCTACTACACGCTTAACCAGTTCCCGGACGGTGAAAAACTAACCATTGCAGCGCCTGCGCACGACCATACGGCCATGGCCTCTACTGCTAAAACAGGGGCAAAACCTGCGGCAACAAAAACCGCTGCCGCTGCAAAAACAGCTACAGCCGCCAAGCCAGCCGCTGCCAGAGGAGCCAAGCGTGTCACCAAAAAGCCTGCTTCCTGGACAAAAGAAGCTGACATCACCATCAACGTAGGCACCAAGCCCGGGCTGAAGTTCGACCCATCGCAGATACGCGTAAAGGCGGGCAGTAAAGTAAAAGTGGTGTTCCATAACAACGACGACATGCTGCACAACTTTGTAGTGGTTATGCCGGGCACTGCCATAGAAGTAGGTGAAATGGCAATGAAGCTGGGCCTGGAAGGTCAGGAGAAGGACTATATACCGCAGACAGATAAGCTGCTGTATCATACAAAGCTGCTTCAGCCTGGCCAGACAGAAGCCATCTATTTTGAAGCGCCTGAAAAGCCCGGCGAATACACCTTTGTATGCACCGTACCGGGGCACTTCTACGTAATGCAGGGCACGCTGAAAGTGGTGGAGTAAGCGATGCTCGCAGTTCCTGCATAGGAAAAGAAGCCTTCAATTTACCTTTCGCACGTTAAGAAAGAAGTAGTTGGTATAAACAAAGAAGTCCTTCGAGTCTTGCCACTCGAAGGACTTCTTTGTTTACAAGCATTACACAAATTTTACCGCTGCCTGTGGTGTGGAGTATTAGTGGTTTTTCCGTGCCTGGAGTTCCTTCAGCACTCGGTTTAACCTCTGTGGATCACCCATATACTTTTCCAGGTTGAAAAGTTCTACCTTCCTGAATTCTATTGGATGGCTTTCGCTTTGCAGGGAGATGTACCCCTCTTTTAAAAGCTTTCCGTCCTGTTTCACTGCCGGGTCATGACCGCTGACACTGCCGCCGCCAATCTGCGGCTTCTGATACGTCAGCACAGTGTCTCCCTCCACAATATGCTTGACAATAGAATCACCCAACACCAGCGCTTCCACGCGTACCCATTGGTCGCCGTGGTAGGTTTTGGAACTGGAACTAACGCAGTGGGGCGTGAAGAGCGAATCGCCCATCATTACGTGGGTGCCGGGTGTACACAGGTTGGCAGTGCTTCGCTCATCCTGTCCATTGCCACCCAACAACTGCGCCTCCAGAGAAATCGGAAAATCCTGATCCAGGCCCATGGTATTGGCTGGTTGCGAATGCAGCATCGCGCCGCTGTTCCGGAGAGCCCATCCCTCGCCGTCTGGGGCCTGGTCCCCTACAAAGCGGTACTCCATCACCAGCAGGTAAGAAGAGAATGGCTCTTTGTAGAAGATATGCCCGTACTGTTTGTCGAAGGACTCATACTTATCATAACGTACTACCAGGTTTCCGTCTTCTACCCGGAAGGTGTTTCCGTAGTTCTCGTTCAAGGCGTGCCCTCTTATTTTGATGTCCCAGTCGTTCAGGTCTTTTCCATTAAACAGCTGCACCCACTCCTCCTGGTTAGTGCTCTCATCCTGTGCGACATTCCCATCCTGGGTGTTGTTATTCTGCGTCGTGCAGGACAGGCACGCCCCTAGCAGGCAGGTACCGAGAAAAGCTTTCATTTTCATCTTTTTGATTTTTCTGTTCTTAGTTTTATTGAAAATCGGGTGAAGCTTGGCTGACCGGCTAAATAAAAATCATGTCGTCGCACTTGCCAAAGGCTTTCACACTTGCGCAAGTTTTCAAACCTGTGCTTTTAAACGACGTCGGGTTATAAACCCGACCTTACTCCTAAAGTCACGAATCTGGAGATTGGCGCCAGCAATAAGGTTCGTATCAGCAAGTGGATAGTAACACACGTTCACCAGTAATTCGCGTCAGCAAATGACGCTGAAAGTCCCTCCCGAAATGCTTCGGGAGGGACAACATAAGGCTGCTTTACCTTAAGCAACTGACTATCCGCACACACCTACCGCTTACTTTTTCTGCTCTGAAAGGAAAGTAATAAGCGATGCAAACTCTTCGTAGGACAAGGAGTTGGCAAGTCCTGCCGGCATCATAGATGTCTCCAGCTCTTTGCGGCTAAGGATATCGCTTGTCTTGATGGTAGACACCTGGCCTGCAATGTTCCGCATCACAATTTTGTCAGCTGACTCG
Organism: Pontibacter brevis; assembly: GCF_054779655.1. Taxonomy (NCBI): domain Bacteria; kingdom Pseudomonadati; phylum Bacteroidota; class Cytophagia; order Cytophagales; family Hymenobacteraceae; genus Pontibacter; species Pontibacter brevis. The sequence goes on along the minus strand of NZ_BAAGXV010000016.1, from coordinate 136,331 downwards.
CTTGTGATGAAGCCCATGTAGCTCTTGTCTCCTTTAGCCGTGATAAGGACAGAGGCAAAGCCCTGCGAGATAGAGGCATTTGGCTTCAGGATAGACTCCGCTATCTGCTCCCGGTTCATGATAGAGCCAATCTGCCCCATATAGGGCCCCTTCATTGCTTCACCTTTCTCTATGCTGTGGCAGGCAATACACCCTTGCTGTGTAAAGAGGGCTTTGCCCTTCACCGCATCCCCTTTGATTTTTGCCATGGCCAGCATCACGTCTTCGATAGAGGCTTTACCTACCTGGCCTTTTTCGTTCCGGATCTTTTCAAGGTCAACGTCTACTTCTTCTGCTGCAGCTACGGCTTCATCGCCACCAAACTCGGCAATCTCCATACGGTGCCTGGCGTTGAGGTCAGCGAAGAACTGCTTTCCGTTGTCGTTTGCTTTCCCTTGTTCCTCCCTCAGGAACTTCTCAATGGCTGGCGAGGCTTCCCAAACAATTCCTTTGTAGTATGGCCCGTGCGTATCAGGCCGGGTGCTCCACCACCACGAGCCATCATAAGGCGCTTCTTTTTTGTAGAGGCGCGACAGCGTAGTCAGAATTTCACTTTTCAGTTTTTCGTCGTTTGTCTTTTGGTAAGCAGTAATCAAACCATCTACTGCTTCCGGGTCGTGCATGTAGCGCAGGGCCCAAAGCACCATCCTGGAGTTTTCCGTTCCGACAGCATTCAGAGAGGCATCCACAGCGTTTAGTGCCACCAGCGCCTGCACCGCAAGGTGTGCAGGCACAACGGCTGCGTTTGGAGTGGCATGTGGCCCTTCCGTGCCTTTTGCCGGTGCGGCCAGGGAAGCAGGAACATCAACCTGTAACAAAGCGGGTGCTACTTCCGGACGGCCCAGGCGACCCAAGCCTACTATTGCTGCTGCTTTGATCCGCTCCGAAGAACTGTTGAGTCCCTCAATAAAAGGTGCAACTGGCACATCCTTTAGATACGGCTTTCTGTCGCTGAGCGCACGTAAGGCATACTCTTTCATCTCGTTCTCCCGTGACAGCTTTACCAGGTTGGCAACACCTGTTTCCCCAGCTATCTGCGCATAGGCATACATGCCGGCAATACGGGCATAGACGGGAAGTTTTTTATCAGAAGCCACTTTCCAGGCTGCCTTTTTGGCTTTTTTAGCCGGGCGGCCAATAAGCTCCTGCTGGGCATGTAAGCGCGCCACGGCGCTTTTGGACTTAAGCAGGTTTGCCAGTTCGTTTACAGAGGCTTCCTTCAGGTTCGGGAACGGTTTATACTCCCAGTTTTCCGGTACCGCGCGCACCACGTATCCCTTGCTTGGGTTGCCGGAGTAACCTGCACCGTCCCAGGCAGCCATATACATTCTGCCTGAGGCATCAACATCCAAATCGGTGATTTGTGGCAGCTTGATGAACTCTTCTTCTTTTTGCTTGAAGCTTGCTCCGTCTGCCGTTACCCGGTGAATGTAAAGCTGGCTTCTTCCCCAGTCTGCCATCATCGGCACCTGGTTGTATTTCGCAGGCCAGGTAGGATCGTCCATAAACAAGGCACCTGTACCAGATCCTCCTCCTACGTCTACCAGGGCAGGCAGAATCTCATCTGTAAAATGCTTGAACAGCACAGGGTAACCGTACTCCCCTGACTGTATCTGGTGGCTGAAGCGAATGTTCCAGCCGCCGCCGTCGTTGGTGTTGCCCCGTGTAAAGATGTTCATGTAAGGGTCGATGGCCACGTCGTAGATATTGCGCATGCCGTGGGTGTAGACTTCCATCTCTGTGCCATCCGGACGAACACGAACAATACCGCCTCCGAGCATTGTGAGTTTTTTGCCTGTTCTGTCTACAGCATCATGGAAACCGAAGTCGCCAACAGCAATGTAAATCCAGCCGTCAATTCCCATCCGGATACCATTGGTGGCGTGGTCGGTACCGCGGCTTTGCAGGAATTTAGGGGAGCTGATGTTCTGGATGAGCGGTTTAGAAGGACCATCTGCCACACCGTCCTGGTCCGCATCCTCAAAAACCACCAGGTCCATACCCGATGCTTTTCCGGTTTCTTTAGAGAAAGTGGTGTGCAGCACAAAAACCTGGTCGCCGAGCGCGATGATGCCACGCGGGTTATCGACTTTGGCAAACACGGTGTGCTGGTCTACCTGGCCGTCGTTGTTGCTATCCACCAGCTTGACGATACTTCCTTTCTCCGGGTCCTTCCCCAGGGAGCCCATCATATCTACCCCCACGTACACTTCGCCGGTGGGTGCCACAGCAAGGGTGGCGGGGCTTGGTGTAAGTTCTGGTCCCGCAAAGGTTGTCACCTTCAGGTCGCTTGGCCAATCCTGGGCAATTGCCTTTGCCCTGTTCAGCATTTTATTGCTGTTTTGCTTCTCCGGGTTGTAGGGCATTCTGATCAAGCCACTCAACATCAGGAAAGCAAAAATCAAACTAAATTGAAGTTTTAACATTGTTTTAAATTTAGAATACTCCTTTCATGCCCCGGCAAACCTTCAGGGCCATTGGTAAAAGGAAGTTTTGTTTGAGAGATTGGAAAATCAAATTAATCATTTCAGATAACAGATGCATCATCAAACTTGTAATTGTTACCGGCTAAGCGCCTAATGCAGGTCCAGTGCGTGATCTGCCGGAAAATCCTGTCCTGTCCAAGCCTTCACGGCTGTCCAGGGTGCTGCCGGAGCAGACCAGAAAGGGTCTGACTGCGGCAAACCAAGCGGCAGGAAAATAGTGGCGCAGAGGTAGAGGCTTCCGGTAGTAATATAGAAGTCTGCGGCATCGGGCTGGTAACCGTACAAGCCGATATTCAACCAGCCATCCTTTGTAAAGGAAGAAGGCGCATCCAGTGTTTTCTTATTAACGGCTGTTAAAGCACTTCGCACCTGCCCGGGGGTAAGCGACTCCGGCAACTGCTTCCGCATCGACATGTCTGCCAGGTGATGGAAGGCCCCGCCACGGTAGGCTATAGATCGGCCAATAACAGGGAAAGAGCCGTCTGTGTTGATGTACCGTTCCTGTATCTCGGCATAGCGCTTGCTGATCTTATCAAACGTAGGAGCGTAGCGGGCATACCTGTTGTTCTGCTTGCCAGCAACTGCGAGTATGGTGGCCAGGTAAGGCTGTATAACGTAGCTGTTATAGTAATCCAGCGCAAAGTTATTTCCATCCGAGTACATGCCGTCTCCTGTGTACCAGTGCTCAGAAAACTCCCTGATTCCAAATTCAACCCGTACAACATCATACTCGATTCCGTAGTTTGCGAAGAAGGCCTCTATCATTCCTGAAAACAGGATCCAGTTGCTGTACACCGGCACAGTGTTTCGTGTCGTTTTGAAAGCTGTTACCACCTGCTCCTGCACTTTGCTGTCCAGGTTTTGCCATAACCATGGGCATTTTATCAGCCCCAGGGCCAGGAAAGAAGCGTCCACCAGGGGCTGCCCTCCGTTCCACTCCATGTAATCTTTCGCAGCGGGGTTCACCGCATTTGCCACGGCTTTTAGTGCCCATTGCCGGTACTGGTTCCGCAGCGCCACTTCTTCTTCTGAACCGCCTTCCAGGTTGAGCCATGGTCCGATGCCGCTCATCACCCTGCCGAAGGCCTCCAGGTACGCCACTTTCTCTCGTGATGCCTTGTTGTCAATTTTTTCAGACAGGGCAACGGGCATCTTTTCTTTTAACTGATCCGCTGCCAGGTTAGACATCACCGGTCGGGCTACTTTGTCCATATACTGCAGCCAAACTGCTCTGTCGTTGGCAGCGGCTGCTTTTCTTTTCTGTGCCAGAGCCTTGTTTGCCACGCTGCCCAGCAGGCAGCACAGCAGTATGGCTAGAAGTACAGGAAGTGATTTTGCTTTTCTTGTAGAGAACATTGTCATGAGGTGAAGGACCAAAAGCATGTAAGAGATGAAACATAAAAGCAAGGCCTCCTATATTTCTCAGAGGCCTTGCTTAAGACAATGTCAGACTAGAGTTTTCATCTGTACTGAACTATCCGGTGATTAGTAACCTGGGTTCTGTCTAAGTTCAGCATCTTTGTTCAGGTCAATCTCATTCTGCGGAATAGGCATCAGCAGGTGCGTTTCTGTCAGACCAGTGATTTGCCTGTTCTCTGGCAAGCCAGGGATGTTGGTGTTCAGCCTGGTCGCTCTGTCCACTAAGGTACCTGTGCGCATCAGCGTAAAGCGGCGGTTTTCCTCCCCTATCAGCTCTCTTGCTCTTTCATCCAGTATGAAATCCAGGTTAATGTCTGCAGCAGAAACAAGCGGCGCGTTGGCTCTTCTCCTTAACTCATTGATAGACTCGGCTGCTTCACCCAGCTTACCTTGTTTAAACTCTGCCTCGGCACGGAGCAGGTAAGTTTCCCCAAGGCGCATCAGGATAAAGTCTTTCCACATGCCCCAGCCAAATACATCCTGCGGATCAAAATGCCCCCACTTGGTAGTATAAGGATTGATGATGAAGAGGGTGTCCGGACCTTCGTAAGGCACTTTTGTTTTGTAAATAGAGCTGTACTTGGGAGCAGGGTCATTGTACCAGTATTCCCTGCGGATATTATGCTGCGAGTTGCGCATATCGCCTTCATCGTACAGGTCGTATAGCACCCAGTTGTTCAACCTTAACCTGGCAATTCCCCTGCCTCCAAGAGAGTCAGCAGGAACCATACCCGGCCTGCTGTGGTAAGAGGCCTGCCATACGCGGCGCTGCTGCGGGGCTCCTGTCATACCGCCTGGTACGTCTCTTGGGTTTTCAGCCTCCATCACCCAGATGGCCTCTGTGTTTCCCTGCCTTCTGCGCTGGTTCCCGTACTTGAACATGTCCGAGAAAGGATCGCCCGGCTGATTTGCCATTACGCCATAACGCTCGGTTACTAAACTGAACGCACCGCTGTTGATGACGATGTCTGCCTGCTCTTCTGCTTTGGCAGGCTCCCCGATACGAAGGTAAACCTCCGCCAGCAGCTGGTTTGCCATGTACTTGTTGGCTCTGGCCTGTCTGGCTGCCGGGATATCATTGATATCAGGCAAATGCTCCGCCGCATACAACAGGTCTGTTGTAATCTGGTTATTCACCTCCTCCAGCGGCGCCCGCACAAAGTCTGTTTTAGGAGCAGTAAGCGCGTCGGTAACCAACGGCACGCCTCCGAAAGCAGTAGCTAAGGTATTGTAAGCAAGCCCTCTGAAGAAACGGGCCTCTGCATTTATTCTATTTTTCTCCTCTTCTGTTACCCCGCTCAACTCAGCTGTCTCCACGTTCTTGATGATAACGTTCGCGTTATTGATCATGGAGTAGGACCAGTTCCAGGTTATGTCTGCGGCCCCATCCAGCGATGTCAGGGTATTGTAGTTGTAGTAAGGTACTTCAACCCCCTGTGGCTGTATAGGCCACGCTACATCTGTACCTACCTGCCACACAGCCGGCCACCCCTGCTGCCCGCTCACACTGTAGAACGTACTGTTGTGGTTGTAAAGGCCTATCAGCGATGCTTCTAAGCCCTGACGGTCTGTCAACGTAGAGGGAGAATAATTGCTCAGAACTTCCTCATCCAGAAACTCTTTCTCACAGGCAGTAAGTGCCGGCAAACTGATACAGGCGCAAACAGCTATTTTTATATACTTCTTCATTCGTGTCGATAATTTAATTTCAAATTAAAGTGTCAGGTTAAGTCCAAAAGAAACAGATCTGACAAGCGGGTAATTGTTCGTCCAGTTTCCGGAGCCCCTTGACGACTGGTCGCTTTCCGGATCCCATCCTACCCAGTCAGTGAAAGTATAAAGGTTTCTGCCGGCTGTGTAGATGGTCAGGCCCTGGATGCCATACTTATCCAGGAAGGACTGCGGTACATTGTAGCTTAAGCGGGCATCTTTTATTCTGACAAAGCTGTTGTCTCTGGCGAAGTTATAGCCATACGGGTTTCTGTAGGCAAGGGAAGGATACTCTGTGCTTCTGTTCTCAGGGGTCCAGTAGCCAACTTCTGCCGGAATGTTTCTTCGGCCGGCCTCATCGCCGTAGAAGATATCCGGGTTGCCTTTCATAGAACCTTGTGAAGTCTGCAGGAATACGCTCAGGTGAAAGTTGCCATAGTGGAACGTGTTGGTAAGACCGCCATACCATTTTGGCAATGTAGTTCCAAGGTACATTCTGTCGTCACCGGTGATTCTGCCGTCACCGTTCAAATCCTCAAACTTCAGGTCACCCGGTTGTGCATTTAGGCTTTCAGGAATATCATCTCCTTCCTGCCACACCCCAAGCCAGTTATAGGAAAACACTGCTCCCAGCGACTTGCCTATAAACCACCTGTTGTTGATGTCATCCTGTCCGTCGCCATAAAGCTCTACAATTTCGTTCTTGTTTCTGGTGAAGTTCACGTTCGTTTCCCAGCTGAACTTGCCAGCAGTGATGTTGACAGTGTTCAGCGTAAACTCCACTCCTCTGTTTCTCACCTCACCCAGGTTGTACCATACACTGGAGTAGCCCGTCACGTTCGGGATGTTTCTCTGAAGCAGTAAGTCTTCTGTTCTTGCATTATAAACCTCTACTGTACCGTTTATTCTGTTTCCTAAGAAGCCGAAATCCAGGCCGACGTTTGCAGAGGTTGTTGTCTCCCAGTTCAGGTCAGCGTTACCCAGGCGTCCGGCCAGCACACCAATTGTGCTTGCCCCGCCAAACGGGAAGCGCACTGTGTTGTACAAGGTCGCTGTCTGGTTCACACCAACCGCCTGGTTACCCGACTGGCCGTATGAGGCTCTTAACTTGAGCTGGTTCACAAAATCAGCAGACTGCATGAATTGCTCATTCGCAATATTCCAGCCTAAGGCCATTGAAGGGAAAAGCCCATACTTGTCAGTGTTTGCTCCAAAGGCAGAGTATCCGTCTCTTCTGGCAGTTAAGGTCAGTAAATAACGGCTGTCATAAGAGTAGTTGATGCGGCCCATCTGAGACAGCAGGCTTGTTCTGTCGCTGTATGAAGAAGATGTTCTGTTTTCGCCGGCTCCAAGGTTATAGAATGACAACTGGTCGTTGATGAAGGTATTTGCCTCCGCCCCGGATCTGAAATAGTCTGTTGCCTGCGCGCTATAAAGCCCGGTAAAGTTCAGATGGTGCTTGCCAAAGTCTCTATCATAAGTCAGGATGTTTTCAAGCACCCAGTTGTTTGTTTCGTTGTTGTTGGCATATCCGGAACCCACCAGGTTGTTAGCCGCCCGGCCTGAGTAGCCAGCTTGTCTGCCTATTTCATAAGTATAAGACGCATTCAAGCGGTACTTAAGGCCCTTCACGAAACCAGGGGCGAGTTCCGCATATCCTGTACCTGTTATGTATTTCCTTCTGTCCAACCGGTCTGTAGTTAAGCCCAGTAAAGGGTTTTCAAACAGCAACTCCGGGTACATCGGGTGGATTTCATAGCCACCTGTCTCGTTGTACACCCGTCCGTAAGGGCTCATAGCGGTAGCATACAACAGGTTCACACGGCCTCCGTCAGAATTATGATCTGCAAAATAAAGAGAGGTACCAACCTCCAGGTAGTCGGTTAAAGTCGCATCCAGGTTAGAGCGGATACTGGCCCGCTGAAACTCATAGCCCTGCACAACACCTGACTGCTTCAGGTAGCCACCTGTTACGTAATACTGCAGGTTGTCTGTACCACCCGATACGCTCAGGTTGTGCTCAGTGATCTTACCTGTGCGCGTAGCCTCATCCAGCCAGTCAGTTGTCAGGCCGGCATTATAGTTGTCAACCTCGTATGTGTTCGGCAATACCTGTGTCTGGGTTAAGCCCTGGGCAATCATGTAGTCCTTGTACTTCTGCACATAGCGCTCCGGTGAGCTCGGCTCAAACTTGTTCGCCAAACCTTCCAGACCATAGTAGCCACTGTAAGCAATCCTTGGCTTGCCCGCTACACCTCTTTTGGTTGTGATCAGGATAACACCGTTAGAACCCCTGGTACCATAAATAGCTACAGCAGAAGCATCTTTCAGAATTTCGATGGACTCAATGTCGTTTGGGTTGATGTCGTTGATCTGACCAAAGAAAGGGCTGCCGTCCACTACAATAAAAGGAGAAGTGTTCGCACTGATAGAGTTCACGCCTCGTATGCGCATTCCGCCCGAGCTACCTGGCACAGAAGACCCCTGGGAAACACTGAGTCCTGCCGTTGTACCTTGTATGGCCTGCGTGATGTCCGTAACAGGAAGGTTTGACAACCTGTCTTTTGGAACGGATGCCACGGAGCCGGTTATATCAGATCGCTTCTGCGTTCCGTAACCTACCACTACCACTTCCTCCAGTGCTTTGGCATCTTCACCCATCTGCACGTTGATGGTTGTTCTGTTGTTGATAGGCACCTCCTGCGGCTCAAACCCGATGTAGGTAAAAACCAATGTACCAGTCGAAGTAGGCACATTGATGGCGTACTGACCATCAGCACCTGTAGGAGCAGCTGTGGTTGTACCCTTCAGCAGGACCGTTACACCCGGCAACGGAGCGCCACTTTGATCTGTTACCCTGCCTTGCACCGTAATACCCTGGGCCAATGCCCCGACTATAGACAGCAAGAAGAGGGGGAGAACCAATATGTATCTCATCTCTTTAAGTAAGTAATGTTGCATAAATCATTTATTAGTTGTGGGTAAAATGGATTATTAGGATTAGTCAGTGACAATCAGGTATCTGAACTGGTGAGGTCATCTTTAAGATCTTGTCTTGTTCCTTTCTGCCTCAGGTGCATGCTGTGGTTCTGCAGGTTGGTCCTTCATCACATGGCTAAAGACTTACAGTCGGATTTGACCACTCACTCATACCTACAAAGAGGCAGCTTCAGAATAAATTGGACATGATGTTCAAACTTTTTTTCAAAAAAAGAAACAGCCTGTAAACACTAGGATGTCAGCCAGTTATTTAAAAGTTACAAGACCATAACTAAGCTCCTTCTTTGGTTTGCTAGTGTACCTTAACAGGCCCTAAGGTGAACTTTCTTATTTGTATGAAGACAGCTAAAAAGAAAAGCCTGACTTTTGTCAGGCTCCTCATTTTCTACATGTATGAAAAATTTTATTTCTTTATTTTAAATCCCCGTTTTCATGCTCCGTTCCGGAACAAAGCAGTGATGCTGCATAAAAGGCAGCTGGAGAATTTACATAACCGATGTTAGTTCTTATCCAGGTAGCGGTACATTTCAGAGGCTGCCAGCAGGAACGCCCCCACTCCAAAGCCTGAGGTAGAGTTCACGTCCACCACCTGCCCCGGTATAGCCCTCTCGCCGATGGGCTGCACATAGCCAACCTTGCCGCTTGGCTGCAGCGCCACGGTGGTGAGGTAGTTGTATCCTTTGGCAGCAGCCGGCAGGTATTCGTCCTTATCAAGGTAGCCGTTGTTGATACCCCAAAGCAGGCCATATGTAAAGAAAGCGGTACCGCTGGTCTCAGGGCCTGGGGCATGCTCCGGGTCCAGGATGCTGCGGGTCCAGTAGCCTTCCGGTTGCTCCGACTTCACAATAGCCTCCGCCATACTCTTATACCTATTCACATAGAACTCATGATGCGGTGCATTCTTCGGCAGGTCCTGCAGCACTTTAGCCAGGCCGGCAAACACCCAGCCGTCGCCACGTGCCCAGAAATCCTTTTTACCGTTTGCGCTTTTGTGCTTCGGGTAAACATACTTGGCATCGCGGTAATACAGCTGCTCCTCCGGGTCGTACATCACAGAGTCAGCAAAGCTGTAGTACTCGTAAAGTTTCTCCAGGTACTGCTCGTTTCCGGTTACCTTATGCAGCTTCGTCATCACCGGCATCACCATATACAGGCCATCGGCCCACCACCAGTAGTCGTTGTTCGGGGTGCTCATCTGGTACTCCATCACCTCCCGGGCGCGGGCAATCTTTTGAGGGTCCTTCTGCTTGTCCAGGTTGTATAAGTCGATGTAGGTCTGGAAGGCAATCTGCCAGTCGCCAAAGAGCACGTGGTTATCGTTCTCCCCGTAGTTGTACTTCCAGTTTGCCTTGTCAGTAGACTTAGCACCCATCCACTGGTTTTTCTCAGCCCATGCTTCCGAGTACTGTTTGTACTTCTCGTTCTGTGTCACCTTATAGGCTTCCATATTTCCGGTATGGTAGGCGGCAACGTCCCAGAAGGCCCACCCGTGGTTCGGGTTTGTCTCCTGCCAATAGTTGTTTACCTTGTTGATGACCTGGGCAACCGCCTCTTTCGACTCAGGTAACAGCGGATGCCTGGATGCGGTCTTGGTAGACGTTGCACATGAAAGGAGTAACATCGCAAGGAGGGTGTAATAGACAGACGTTTTAGTCTTCATGTTTCTATATATTGTGCTGAGTTAATCTTTTCTTTTAGTGTTGCGGTTATCAGAAGGCAGGTTTCCACTCCACTACTTTTATCGGCTGCGGTGGAATATTGGCCTGGCCTTCGCCATCTACCTGCTCCACTTTCTGCACAAATAGGTTCAGTATCCCTTTTTCCTTCCAGAGTTCTGTATCGTATGTCGGTTCCCAGGAACCCAGCGACTCCTGTGTCAGGTCCACAATGTTCCACTTCGGGTCTGATAGTTTATTTATAACCACTGCAGAAGCTTTGTTGCCTCTTTCCTCATCCCGGAAAAGCATCAGCACGGAGATATTGTCGCCGGCATTCTTTACCAGCACCTGTGGCCTGGCAATGGGGATGCGCTTGGTGCCCACCCCGCTCAAACTAAAAGGTGTTTTGCGGAAGTCGAGCTGCAGCTTTTCCCAGGCATTGCCGTTGTGGTACACCAGGTGGTACTGCGGAATATCAGAACCTGCTTCCCGCCAGTAGGTAGCGATAAAGGGATTGCCATCGGCATCAGCTCCCATCGAGGTCTGGTTAATGAGCTCGCTGTTCTGCGGGATTTCCCATGCTATTTCCCCGGTTGCTTCACTTATAGGCAACGTATACTTTTCTCCGGTCGATTTTTCCCAGGTCCTGCCCCCATCGGTAGAGCGGGCGTAGCTCAGGTCGTGGTTGCTCGCCACATTAGGGCTCTCGCGCCACACCCACGACACATGAATGGTACCCTCCCGGTCCATGTTGGCCTGCCAGTAAGCATTGCGCTTGCCTTCACCGTCAATCAGGTTGCTGTGCAGTTGAGTCCACTGCCTGGTTTTGGTGTCGTAGCTGTTGATGACCATGTTACCCTGTCCGGAGCCACCGTCGCGGTAAAAGAACATGAGGTTGCCATTCTGCAGCCGATAGAACTCCGGGTAAGACACAACCCGCTCATTCTGGCCTGTCATGGGCATCTTTTCTGTTATTTGCAGAGAGCCGGGGCTCACACTGCGGGCATAGTTCAGCCGGTTATTATGGTGGTCCCAGGAAAGATGCAGGTAGCCCTCCCCATCCACCATAATGCTGATGGTGTTGTGGGCATCGGCTGCATTCCCTTTGAAATCTGTTTTCTGTATTTGCCAGTTATCTGTTCCGATTTTCCTTTTGGCCAACACCACGTTCTGGTCGGCATCGTACCAGGCGGTGTACTGCGTGTCATCAAACGTGACCAACGAGTTCTTGCGGAATACCACCGCATTCACAGAATTATTTGCCCATCCGTCCGCCACTGTCGTGGTAGTGGGTTCAGACAGGCGGGAGGTAGTGCAGGAGGTGGCCATTAAAGTGGCTGAGAGAATGGCCACCGACAACCAACCCTGAAAAGTATTTTTGTAAGTCATGAAAGAGCTTCTGTACAGTATAGTTGCGCAGGTAAAAAAGCCATCAAAATCAGCGTTTTGCTTTCTCTTTAAACACTTAGGTTAAACTTTATGCGTGTCTGGCCAAGGCCTATGCCCGCGCTTTCCTGTATAGAGGCAGGTATTCTTTATTTTGGACCTCTTCCCGGGTATTTTTTATGCCATCAATCCATTGTAGCCTTTTTCAAGCTGACAGGCTTCACCCCCTCATGTGTGGGCTTCACCTGTTTGATGCTACCGTCCGGGTTAAACTCCATTTTGTCTATGCTTACCTCCCGGTTGTATCCGGCAGCTCTTCCCATATTGATTCCGTTAGGATAGTTGAAGCGGTGGTACACTATATACCATTCGTCTTTGCCCGGAACCTGGATAACAGAATGGTGGCCTGTCGCATAAACGCCTGCTGCTGGGTCTTTGGCAATCACCAAGTTATTATCCGGTACCTTGATCTTTCCTAAAGGGGAGTCAGAAGTGCCATAACGCACCCGGTAATTTACACTGCGCGTATCGTCTTCAGACCACATAAAATAGTACGTGCCGTTCCTGTATAACACATGTGCCCCTTCCCTGAACGTAGCGTCCGGCGTCATCACTTTCGTAGCGCCAGGCTTCAAAGAAACCATATCTGGGTTTAACTCGGCACCGGCCATATAACCGTTGCCCCAGTACAAATAGCTCTTGCTTGTTTTTGGGTCCGTAAACACATCCGGGTCAATCTGCTGCCCACCTGTCACGCCCTCCGGAAAAGCATCAATCAAAGGCTTACCAGAGTCCACAAAAGGACCGGTCGGATTATCGGCCACGGCAACACCTATTTTTTGTGCGGCTGTGAAGTAATAGAAGTACTTGTATTCGCCGTTTATCTTTTTCTCAATGATGGTGGGTGCCCAGGCATTTCTATCAGCCCAACTTACGTCTTTGTTCAGGTCCAGTATTACGCCTTCGTCTTTCCAGTTCACCAGGTCTTCAGAAGAGAAGGTCTTGAAATAGGTACCGGACCAACTGGTAAAGCCGTCGCTTGTGGGGTAGATATAAAATTTACCTGTTTTTTCAGAATAGATAATGTCTGGATCAGCATAGAAGCCTTCCAGTGCCGGGTTGTGGTTTTCTTTTGCTACTACTTCATACGTCTGGGGCTCCTGCCCCTGTATCTGCACTGTATAGGTTACCGGTCCCGCTGAAAAATTCTGAGCCGATGCTGGTGTAATGGTAACTCCGGGAAAAGTGGTGAAGGCAGGGTCAAAGGCCGTTAAGCTGGTACTAGGCTTAACAGGCAGGATAAGCCTTTTAGCCGCTGTATCTAAGGAGATGTTTGTCTTCTTCAGTGCAGGAGCATTGGCAGACATGATAATGTCATCGGTGGTTCCCCACTTTCGCATCAGTCTTGTTGCCTCTTCGGCCGTAATAGGCAGCACCGTGCCATGGCGGGGATGAAAATTCATCCGCACGTCCTCATCTATCACCGTAAAGTTCTGCAGGTCTTTGCTTTTGGTGAACTGGTATTTCCCTTTCGTGTACACATCATACATCAGGATATACTCGTCGCTGTTGTTCAGTTTAAAAACGCCTGAACCCTCCACCGGATCCTTTGTCTGCTGCACATACTTGTCCTGCAGCACATATCCTTCCGTCAGCTTATCGGAAGTGGCAATCTTTATACCAGCTCCCTCTCCTTCTGTTTTAAAGAACAGGTGGTATTTGCCGTCTTTGTAAATGATATCGCCATCAATGGCAGCACTGTTAGTAGGGCTGTAGAACAGCTGCTTCGGCGTGCTTTCCAGGGCGGTAAAATCCTCGTTGGCGTAGGCATAGTAGATCTTATCCGGTTCCTCGCCATGCTTCATCGAGAAGTAAATCATATACTTTCCGGCTTCGGGGTCATAAATGGTTTGCGGAGCCCACACCCGCAGCAGGTCTTCCTGGTCAGGGAACTGCTCCTGGATGTTTACCACACTGGAGGTCCAGTTAACCAGGTCAGTAGACTTTAGCAGCACCATGGCCCTGTTGGAACTCCAGCCGTTGGCCGACACCATATCGGTTACCACCATGTAAAACGTTTTGCCATCAGCCCCGCGCAGAATGTGCGGGTCCCGCACGCCGCCAGTAGAGCTGATGTCTGCTGAATTGATAACCGGCTTGTTACTGTTCAGTGCCCTGTAGGTATACCCATCGTTGCTCAGCGCAAACCGGATCGCTTCCTCGTCTTTGCTGTTGCCGGTGAAGTAGGTGAAGAGGTAAGCGGTGTAGTTTTGGTCCTGGGCCTTTACCTCAGTTCCACTCCTTGCACTTGTGGCTGGCTGCTGTCCGCAGGCTGATAAGAGTAAGCTGCAGGCAATGCAGAAAGGCAGGCTTCCCTTTATGTGGTTTTTAGTAAGCGTGTTGAATATCATGTTCTTCTATTCTGGTATCTTTTAAATTGTATGGCTGGTTCTTCAGCTCATTGTTCTAGTTCTGTAGCTAAGCAATTAAATTAGTTTTCTATTTGTCTAAACTGCCGTAGCTACAGCTTATCCAGTGACTCATTAGCAGCCTTTTCCATTTTGTCTTCCTGTGCTCTCTAGGCCGAGAGGCCTCGTCTTTGGGCATCGCGCTGTGCATTTGAAGCTGCCATCGCTCCGCTGTAGGCTGCCTCACTGCGTTCGGCACCGCATCAAATACAAGGCGCTCAACCCAAAGACTGGAAACAGATTCACTTCGTGCTGACGTTTATAGTTATAAGGTGAATTCCCTGCTCGGTGTAGAGCTATATTGTTCTATATCTAAGCTGGCGCAAGTTTTCAAACTTGTGTCTAAAAATAATGTCGAGACTGTAACTCGACTGGGCCAGAGGCACAATTATAGCTCACACTCGCGAGACGCGGGCGAGGGCAATTAGAAAATGAACCTCTTGTTTGTGAGCACCCCATGTAAAGGACTATGACTGCTTTTTAGTTTGGTATCGTTCCCTGCTTTGAACTACTTCCTATCAGCCTTCTTCCTATCATTCAATGTCCATTCATCCTGCCATTTCAGGACGGGTTTGTCGTCCTCAAATTCAATGGGAAGCCAGATGTAGCGGCCGTCGATAGGGTTCTTGGGGCGCCACCTGTCGGCCATGAAGATGAAGGTGTCTTTTTTACCAGCTACGGGTAGTATATAGGTACTTTGAGACTCGAAGGTTGTGTTTTTTTGCTCCTCGGTCCCCCGCACAGGATTTCCCAGTGCTTGCCATCCCTCCATCATGTTGTCACTTACCGCCGAACGTGCCGGGTTGGGTGCCCAGCCTGTTAAGCCGGAGGTTATCATGTAATATTTGCCGTCTTTCTTGAAGATGGCGGGGGCTTCATTTCTCCCCCCGGGGAATACCCGGACATACTCATCTGTAAAGTCTAAATAATCATCCGTCAGCTTGCCGATGTGGAGGGTCCTGTTTTCTTCTGAGGAAGCGATGTGGTAGGCGGTGCCATCGTCATCTACAAACAAGGTCATATCCCTGGACATTTGCCCGCCCTCAAAATCTCTTTGCAGGAAAGCGCCAGCTGCCACTTTCTGCTCCCACTCCGGGTCTTTGTCGGCTACTTCAATCCGCTCTGTTTTATGTGCTGTTGTTGCGTTTTCAGGCCATACTCCGGGGTGTGGGCGCATGCTCTTCAGAAAAGTGTAGGGACCTGTTACCTTATCGGCCACAGCAACACCCGTGCGTGCGGCATTGTATCCCTGCCCTTTCAGCTCCAGGTGAAACCACATCACAAACTTTTTGGTCTTCTCGTTGTAGATAACCTTCGGGCGTTCTATTACGGAGCCTTTCTCTATATCAGATCCACTGCCTTCTGCAGCCACAGGAAGCGCAATGCCTTCATTTTTCCAGTTATAAAGATCTTTGGAGGAATAGCAGCTAACACCCACCATGGCCTTGTTCCCGTCTTTGCCTGCCACTTTGTGTTCCCCAAACCAATAGTATTTGCCCCCGTGGTACAAAATGCCGCCGCCATGCGCGTTGATGTGCTGCCCATCTGTATCCAGCCAGAGTTCGCCGGGTTTGAAAGAAGTGTTGCCCTTGCTTTTCTGCGCATACCCCTGCCCTACCACAGACAAAAGCATTAAGAGAACAGGAATTAATGGCTTCATAGGGATGATGTTTAACTTGCTGACTTATTTTATCGCCTGGCCGGTTTTGTATGAACGGAAAACGGTAGCAGCAAAGGGTCTTTCTTGTGCTCCTTGGTGCTACCGTTCTCCAGCATACAGGCAGGTGTTCAACCTGCCCCAGGTGCTATATTATCCCTTATAGGCTCTCGTTTTTACCAATAAAAATCAGCTAACAGGTATAGCTGTGCCTCTTGTTTAGTATGTAGTATTGGCAGGTTCCTTACAAATGTTCTGCTTACCAGAAGAAAGGAAGTTGTTTAGCAATTCGCTTTTATACATTCCGTAAACGGGGCATTGCTGGCTGCTGCATCCAAGGAATCCTTTGAGTGTTTAATCCTTTCCCAAAGCGCGTCCACTTTCTTTTCTTCCAGCTTAAGTTCTCTGTTGTTTACCTGCAGTACCATTTGCCTGGCACGCTCAACTTCTTTGGCTTTGCCTGGATGCTCTCTAAGAAAGTTGTTCCAGAAAACGTCCTGCGCTGCATCTTCCTCAAGAACCCAAAGCCAGAACTCTTTATCATCTGCAAACTCCTCTGCAGTATAGTGCGTGTATTTTAGATTCATCATGTTTTTTCCGGCTTACCTCGTTCTTGTTTCCTGTACTAAAGAGACTCCTTTTGTACAATTTGGACATACCTGCCCTCAAATTAAAGAAACGATGGCAAGAGGTAAGCGGTTCAGACGAAAATACTACACCACAGCAAACAGCTTAATACGAAACATTTAAATTTTTCACATTCTTTTTAAGTACCGCGATGCCCCTGCTCACTAACTTGTAGATATTGTCGGTGCTCAGGTTCATGACTGCGGAAATTTCCTGAAAAGAAAGGTTTTTATAGAACTTCAGCAGTATTGCCTTCCGCTGGTTTTCGGAAAGGAGCAGCAAGCCCTGTTTCAGGCTGGCTTTCTGCTGCGCTTTGCCCTGGCTATTGATGATCTTCTCCTCGGCAGTGGCACCGGTTTCTTTCAGAGCCGCCTCCAGGTGGGTGTAGTCATCAAACAGCACGTCCTTTCTTTTCAAAACCTCCTTGTAAATTCTTCTTTTAACAGAGGCGTACAGATAATAACGAATAGAGGTAGGCACCGAGAGGTTTTCCCTGTTCTTCCACATGTCTAAAAAGAGGCCGTGTATGCAGTCTTCGATGAGCACTTCATCATCGGAGAACTTTCTGCAGTAGTTGTAGATTACCTGCACGTAGCTTTGGTAAATAGCAGCAAAAGCATCATGGTCGCCTGCCTGGAACAGCTTCCATAAATTCCTTTCTGCTTCATTCTTAGCTGCGTTGGATACCTGTTTTACTTCTTTTTCTGTTTGGAAAGCCACTCTCATATTACTACCTCTTGTAAGAAAGATTTTAAAATTGATGTGTGTCCTTTTTTATGATGATGACACCGAATCAGATGATTATAGTCATTTAAGCCCTGTAAGCCAGCCTGGCTGCTTTTTGGCAGTCTAGCCTTCTCCGTGTGGTTTGCCGATGGTGGCCAGTATGCCACCGTCTACATACAGTATCTGCCCGTTCACAAAATCACTCGCCCTCGATGCCAGGAACACAATAGCGCCACCCAACTCATCAGGGTCGCCCCACTTGCCCGCAGGCGTTCTGTTGATGATAAATTCATTGAAGGCATTTCCTTCCACTCGTAATGGAGCTGTCTGGCTGGTGGCAAAATAGCCTGGCCCGATGCCGTTTACCTGTATATTGAACTTTGCCCACTCCGTGGCCATGTTCTTTGTCAACATCTTAAGGCCTCCTTTGGCCGCAGCATAAGCGCCTACGTTCTGGCGCCCCAGCTCACTCATCATGGAGCAGACATTGATGATTTTCCCCTGCCTGCGCTCCATCATTCCCTTCACTACTGCCTGCGACACAATAAAGGGCGAAGTAAGGTCCACATCTATCACCTCCTGCCAGTCCTCCAGTTCCATCTCCACCAGCGGAGTTCGCTTAATGATGCCGGCGTTGTTTACCAGGATGTCAATTGGCCCAATTTCCCGTTCTATCGTGCTTACCTCTTTCCTTACTTGCTGCTTGTCTGTTACATTGCACATAAAGCCATGGGCTTTGATACCGTGCTCCGCATAGGTTTTCACCGCCTGGTCCACTTTCTCCTGTGAGGAATTGCCGTTTACCACAATGGTTGCCCCAGCCTGCCCAAGCGCTTTCGCCATGGCCATACCCAGGCCATGCGTGCCACCTGTTATCCATGCTGTTTTGCCTGTAAGGTCAAATTGCTGTAATATCATTTAAATATCTTTTGATTATCTTAAATCGGTTACCTGGCACTTGTCCATGTCGTTGTAGTCGAGGTTTTCGCCGGCCATACCCCAGATAAAGGTGTAGTTAGTAGTGCCTGCACCGGCATGTATGGACCAGGGAGGGGAAATCACCGCCTGCTCGTTCTGCATCCAGATATGCCTGGTTTCGTTTGGCTGCCCCATGAAATGGCAAACCGACTGCCCCTCTGCCACATCGAAGTAGAGGTACACCTCCATTCTGCGGTCGTGGGTGTGGGGGGGCATGGTGTTCCATACACTGCCGCTCTGCAGTTCCGTCATGCCCATCTGCACCTGGCAGGTTTCAATGACGCCCGAGATGAGAAGCTTTGTGATGGTCCTGTGGTTAGAAGTCTCCGCGCTTCCCAGTTCTACTACTTCTGCCTGCTCCCTTGTCACTTTTTTAGCAGGGTAAGCATGGTGGGCAGGCGCTGAATTGAGGTAGAACTTGGCAGGGTTTTGCGGGTCTTCACTTGTAAAAATCACCTCCTTTGTACCTCTGCCCAGGTACAAGGCCTCCTTGTTTTGTAGCGTATAAGTCGTTCCGTCTGCTCGCACGGCACCGGCGCCTCCCACGTTAATAATACCCATCTCACGCCTTTCCAGAAAGTAATCAGCCTTTAGTATATCAGTCGGCTCCAGTGCAACAGGCCCCTCAACCGGCATCGCCCCACCGGCCATGTAGCGGTCATACATGGTATAGGTCAGGTTAACGCTGTCAGGAGTGAAAACTTCCTCAATCAAAAAGTTTTCCCGCAGGGCCTCTGTATCCATTTGCTTTGTTTCAGATGGGCTAACTGCGTAGCGTACGTTTTTGTCTTTGTTCATTCGAGATGTTGTTGTTTCGTTTTACAAGAGCCTGCAAACGTTTGCAGACATAGTAGCTAAAGAAGCTGCAAACGTTTGCATAAAAGAGAAGGCAGAAAGGCTGCAAACGTTTGCATATACCTGTAAAAATTTTTCATTCCCTTTTCCACTTCAATCAAGATGCTGTCTGTTTTGTTTGCCATGGCCTCTTTTCTGCAGTTAACTCCTATAGATGAGTACTTACTTTTGCTGAGAAGTAGCCAGTACTCGAGCGACTTGCTCTTTAAAAGTAGCAAATGTTTTTTTGACACCAAAAAGATCAAATGTTTTTTCAGAAAAAAAATGAGCACACACTCATCCATGTAGCTACACTTTTTTGCTTCAGAAAAAGAAGTGACTGAAAGGAGTACAATTAAGATAGAGGATAAAGCATGCTGATCAGGACCTTATATTACTTGTCCCGTTCCATCAGGCTTCATGATAGTACCATTGCAGCTTAAGAGGAGGATGAAGGCCTGATAAGGAGCTTTGCCAGATGTTCTTTTCCTAAAGCTCCTCCTTAAGAGGTACGCGTTGTGGAGCTTTGCCTGGGCTGCCGTTGCTCAGCTTATCCAGCGACTCATGCAACTTCCTAACTCACGTTGGTATCCGGAACAGCTTTGTTATGCCTTTGTCAACAGAACCAAAAGCACGGAAGAGCAGACAAGGGAGCGGTAGCTTAAAAAAATTTAAGAATATAAGAAGGGAAACAAAGAAGATACCCGACCGGCTTTAGCTAACAGCTTTCACTGTGCTTCCTGCTTTTTTGCTTGTGTGCCTTGTTGCCTCCACTGCCCCACTTGAAGTTCTCTTTACCAGTTGAACCGGAGTAGTCAGGGACACGCTGCTGCTGTCCTGGGAAATCTTATTCTGAATCAGGTTCATCATAAGCGTAGCCGCCTGCCCTCCTACCTCATAGGGGAATTGCTCTACAGAAGTGATGGCAGGCTGTGTAATTTCTGTGCGGGGGTCATTTGAATAACCTGTCAGTTTTACGTCCTCTGGCACCCGGATACCATGCTTCCTGGTGTATTCCAGTACCGCTATCGCCGATGTGTCGTTACAGGCAAAAACTGCATCAGGCAGGGTAGCGCCAGAGAAAATCGACTCGCACGTCTTCAGAGCATTTTCTTTTGTCAGTTCATGGAAGAAAACAAGGTCTTCATCTAGCGGCACGTCAAAATCTTTTAGTGCATCCAGGAAACCGTTGTAGCGGTTCTGGTAAATACTACAGGTCAGGGGGCCACTGATATGCGCTATTCTACGGCAGCCCTGCTCCAGTAAATGCTGCGCCGTTTGGTAACCTCCGGTGTAATCATCCCCCTGCACATGGTGGGCAATATAGTTTGTAGGAACTCTGTCATAAAAAACCAGCGGAATATTGCTCTTCGCAAAAATGTCGAAGTGAGCATAGTCTGCGGTGTACAGGGTAGTGGACACCAGAAGCCCCTCTACCCTGGAAGCATAAAGCACATTGACCAGTTCTTTCTCCAGTGCCGGCGAGTCGTTCGACTGGCATATCATCAGGTTATAGCCGTACTCATGCAGTTTGTTCTGGATAGCGGTTGCCACGGTGGAATGGAAGTACTGCGACAGCCTGGGAAGGATCAGCCCGATAGTATTAGACTTGCTGTTGCGAAGGCTGGCAGCCAAAGCATTGTGCCGGTAATCGTAGCGTTCCACCAACTCCCGTACACGCACCTTGGTCTCCTCGCTGATGTGCGGGTGATCATTTAATGCTCTGGAAACAGTAGATACAGACACCCCCAACTCTGCCGCTATATCCTTTATTGTGTACTGTGGCTGTTTGTTCATTGATGTAACGTTTGTTTCTTATATGCCCCTGCTACGACACAGGTACTTTGCCGTTTACTTGCCTTCGCGTTTTTTTAGTATGCTGCCATCCAACACTTACCTGCTCCACAAAATGCTTTCTTTGCCTCTTAAAAATCTGGCAAAGCTACAGCCTTTGTTCGTTTAACCTGCTCCCGGACACCCGGAAAGGCAGAATTATTTACCGGTTGTGGAGGAATCGAGGCCGACTGACGATTGTGTTGCCTCAAATCTAAACCTTCATACACTTACAGGTTTTTCGCCTTGCGCTGCAAAATCTGGTTGTTCCCCAAGCGCAAACTGCGACTGTATAACATATGGTGCATAGCAATTGTTTGATGCAATGCTCCCGCACATAGGTTCTAAAACTTAACTTCCAGTGGTGAGGCTACACGTTTTGCAAAATTAGCCAGGTACTGGTCCCACTCCTCTTTTGACTTGAACTGCCCGCTCTTCTCCCAGCCAAAGCCAGCATAGTAGACGAGTTTGTTATTTTCTGGCTTGGTAATGACGTACAGGTGACTCTGGTCTTTTGTATCCACACGGTGGTCTTTGTAATCCTCTACCACAGCAGGTGCCAGCACAACACCGGTACCCAGGTTTGAGCCGTCCATGGGTTCCCAGTAGCGGAACCACCCCTGCTCCGGGTTGGCTTTCACTTCGCCTTTCTTCTCGTGCAGCGTAATGCCGATGGTGGCATTGGGCAGCGACTGGTCAGCCTCGAGGTAATTTTCGAAACGCGTCATGTTGCTGCCCAAATCAAGGCTGATGCGCTTCTTTTCGTTGATGGTGCGGCCGTCTGCCTGCCACGGCGCATAGCTAAGTTCGAAAACCGTCCGGATAGGTCCTTCCGCAATGGTTTTATATTCCGTAAAGTTTTTTGAGACATGAAGCGTATCGCCTACCAACACGCCAATGCCACCGATACCCCGGCTTGCACCCACATGGTAGGGATCATAGCCCTCGCCGCGGTCAACGTGGTAAAAGTTCGGGTCCTCCTTGTACCCTTCATACCACTTATTGATGATAGGGTAATTCACCCGCTTCAGCCAAACATCCATTCCGCTGGTGAGGGTACCTCCGGGTGTGCCTTCCTCTACCATTCGTTGTGCAACCGGGCCATAGGTGCGGAAAGCTACCCGGTCGTTCTCCCAGGTGTAATCGTCGGTGCGTTCCGGCACAAAGCGGGAGTAGGTGGTTAGCCCGCTCTTTGGCTGCTGTGCCGCACCGTCTGCCGCGCCTGTTATTTCAAAGTTTTTCTCTGCATTGGCCCGGATATCTGTCTGGAAAAGTATCTCGTCTATGGTTCCATCCGCATCATTATCCAGCGCCTGTGTCACGAGCAGGCTGTCTGTTTCGCCGTCCCTGATCAGGATATTTTCAGCGCCATATTCTTTCACGAAAGCCTCCACCTCACTTACAGGAACACTGACAGTCTCAGCTGTGCGGTCCATGTCGAGGTTGTTCTTTACTGTAAACGATTTAGTGTTACTGTTTTCCTGCTGGCAGGACGAGAACAAGACAGCTGCAAGCACCAGACTTGCCCATGTTAGTTTTCTTTTTTTCAAGGCGTAAACCATTAATGATGATAAATTTGAAGGAAGTACAAAGCTGAATCTATTTTCTGAGCCTTACTATCGGAGCTTAGTCCTTTTATCTTTCACTCGATAGCAAAATACTACAGAAGAAAAGACACCTGAACACTTTATTAGTAAAAGCCTTGGGTGCCGCTATATTGGACAGTTAACCAGCACCTTTCAGTACAAATATTTTATATTGGTTGGTAGGTTTTTGCTCTGGTCACTGCTTTGATCTCTGAAATTGCGAGTTGCCGCTATTTTTAAAGAAGTAGCAAAAAGTTTGAAAGAGGAGCTATAGGGCTTTATACAAGAACGGATGCTTCTCCTGCTCAAGTTAAAGGCTTTGAGAATGCTACACACTAACACCCTCAAAGCCTGCTAAAGAACAACAGAACATTTTAGGCTTTTCGCCAGGGCCCAGTGATGGCTACTGTTAAACCGGCTCCCTGTAAATTAACAAAGTATGTTTCGCCTGTTGGCGAAAAAACACCTCCGGCAAACTCGCTCTGGAAACCAACATTCTGTGCTAGCTTATAAAACTCTCCTCTCGGTGTAATTCCCACAATATAAGGTGCAGGATTATCTTCGCACAATATCAAATCACCCCACTGCGACACCGTCATGTTATCACAGGCATTGGCAATGGTGGAGTCGTTTGGCTCTGCAAAAAGCTCCAGCTTACCGGGTTGATGCTTTTCTTCCGGCTTTCCTTCGTAGGGGCTCGGCACATAACGGAACACCTGCCCGTGCATGGTTTTACCGCCATTGGTACAGGCAAAAAAAACTTCGTTGTTTCCAAACCACATGCCTTCGCCGCGGGCAAAGCGCGCAGCTCCTTTGTCGTAGCCCTGCAGCCTGAGGTCGTTTTCCGGCGACTCTACATTTTCTATGTCTATCCAGTCTACATCAAAAGGGAGCCCGACAGGCAGGTCCGGGGTGGTAAGCGCTGCCCAGTTGCGGGTATCCTGCCTCTTCTGTTCTCTTATCACCAGGGCCTGCAGTTTGCCTCCTTTCAGCAACTTTCCATTTTTGTTCGGTATAAACCGGTAGATCAGGCTGTCGCTTGTATCTTCGGTCATGTACACAATGCCCGTCCTTGGATCCACCGAAACAGCTTCATGGTTCATCCTTCCCATTGCCTTAATGGGCACCGCTTTAGTCAGTTTCATCTTGGTGCTGGCAGGCACTTCAAAATTGTAGCCGTGCTCTTTCTCACAGAAATTTGCCTCGTTTGGCTTCAGGACAGATTCCTCACAGGTAATCCAGGTGTTCCAGGGCGTGAGTCCCCCGGCGCAGTTTCTGGTTGTACCTACCAGGCTCAGAAATTCTTTTTCCACCTCACCCGTAGCCGGGTTGTATACAAGGGTAGTGGTACCGCCCAATTCAGGAGATATGCCCTGGCCGTAGTCATAAAATTTGTCCTTGTCTATTTTCGACAGCAGTTCGTTTTGAACACCGAATGCTCCGCTGTTATTATCAGAACCCAATTCATGGTTTCGCACCAGTATTACCCTTCCTTTTGGCCCCGCAAAGGCAGCCATGCCATCAGGGGCATCTGGCACTAACAAACCGTCACTCATTGTACCGCCCTTTCGGGAGATGATTTTGTAGGAGAAGCCTTTCGGAAGGTTAAGTACGCCTTTTGGATCAGGAAGAAGCGGGCCGTACCCCACATTGTAGTCGTTTAAAGCATTGGCAGACGCTGCCAGGGGCGTGTTAACAAAGTAATGAAATCCCATAAAACCAAGGGAAGCCATCCCTGCCAGTTTTAAAAAATTCCGCCTTGAGTTGCCTTGTTCCTTGTGCATTTCTTTTTCAAGATTAGTGTAAAGCTGTATAGCGCAGCCTCCTGACGCTCCAATGAGCCTATGGCGGCTTACATCCTACATTTACCTAATATCAGCATTTTTATTTTATAAATAAAAATGCCTCATGCCAAAAGCCTGAAAGCCCGAAATTCAAGGAAGTACAACAGGAAGGCTGGAAACCCACATACTTTGTACAGGCTTTTTTAACTGCAAGACTTTGACACTTCATAGAACAGGCTTGCTCCGATATAAACTACTGGTGTACCACCTCTGTTTTTCTTACGCCTGTCCCGCATACACTTTACACAAGCAGTCTGTGGTGTTCCCATCCTAATAAAAAGAGAAGCCTATCGTGGAGACAGGCTTCTCAGATTTGCAATGCATGAAGTTGAAAGGTGCCCTTCGCAACCTGCCTCTTTCCAGAACCAGGCGTATTGTATAAGAGGAAGCAGGATCCTCCCTGTATGCCACGCTTTCTGGCGGGGACAAACTTTGCCTTGAGGCTATTTATTTCGTGTACTTGCTTTTTATCAACTCAAGCATCTTTTTAAAATGCTCTTTATCACCGTTTGTTAAAAAGAGCCTCCACAGCCCCTCAACGGTCAGCATCAATATCTCGGATTCCAACTCTGGCTCCTTATAGCCAAGCTTCTTAAACGCATCTGTTAACCGCTGCATAATGGAGTGCGTGTAGCGAGCATGGTGCCTTTGGGAGATTTCCTCGTCTACCAGGCGAAACTGCATAAGCCAGAACTCTCTCTCCTCCTCTACCAGCTTTAACGGCATGTCCAGGACAAGCGCAATTAATTTGGCAGGATCATCTTCTGTAACAAGGCCACTGCTTTTGTCAGTAATCCGTCTGTACCCGGCTTTTACAACCTCCTCCAGTAGGTGCACTTTGCTTTGGTAGTGCTTGAAGACAAGTCCTTCCGAAACTCCTGCCTCTTTTGCAATAAGGCTTGTAGGAGTAGCGTCGTATCCTCTTTCAGCAAACAGATGCAAGGCCGTCTCCAGGATGATTTCTTTTTTTGTTTTATCCATTCAAACGCGAATAATCAAATTTCAACACTGCTGTTATGTAGGGCTCGTAAAACTTTAACCCCGCTTTGCTACACCATCTGCACGTATGGCTGCTCTGCAAAGGCTGTGAAAGTTCTTGTTCTCCATCATATTACCTTTTATGCAAACTTCATTTGAAGAAGAAAAGATAATGGGACAAAGTAGCACCACATTATCTAAACCATCAATCTCTCTATAAAAAATGTAGAAAATAAACGTCTGTAAAAAATACAAAGTTCTTTAAGTCAGAACCTTATAGCACAACAAGAGTATCTTATGTGTAACCAAAAAGTAAAGCTCCTGACAGCGTAAACTATAAAAAGGGCCTGACGCACTCTACAAACCTCTTACAATTAAAGCTTAATAGCTTCAAAACCAGAGACTATTCAAAACCACTTACGGTACTTTCATAAAAACGCTGCTGTTTATGAACACTATATACCTCCTGGTCTCAGGCTAAAATAACGGAAACAGGAAGTTCCAATTTTATAAAGAGGAACACTGCATCTGACTGCCATCAAACTCTAACAACTGCCAGGAAACAGCACATAAACAGCAGCGCCTGCTCCACTCCCGGAACAGGCGCTATCAACTGAGCTATATGGCAGGTTATAGCATTACAGGTGTCTCACACTCTATCCGGCTGCTTATGTCATGGCTGCGGTGCTCCAGGCATTCATCCAGCAGGTATATAATCGATTCATAATTTTTCCCGACAGCTTCTGACAGGGCCATTTCACAGGTGCGGGCACTGGAGTAATAACCATCATAGGTTTGCTGTTTTACCTCCTGTGCCTCGGGCAAGGTGGCCGCTTTGGTGAGTTCCGGCACCAGAAAGCCTCTGTCGCCCGCCATTCCGCAACAGCCTGCGTGCACAGGCACTGTTACCTCTCCGGCCAGCTGTTTGGCAATACTGACGAATTTGGCTTCCAGCCCCATCTTCTGCAGCGAGCAAACAGGGTGCAGCACCACCCGCTCTTTTTTCCTGGCAACATGAGCCCGCGGCAACAAATAGTCTGCTATGTAGTCGATGCTATCGATTATTTTAAGCGCATCGAACTTCCGCCTGTTTTCCGGAGAAAGTACTGCCTGGCAGTTCTGGAGGGTGTGCGTGCAGGAGGTGATGTCCAGTACAAGCGGCAGCCTGCCAGCATCTGTCCACTGCCACACTTTTTGGATGGTTTCGTTTGCGGTAAACGCAAATGCTTTGCTGTATCCTTTTGAGGAAAAAATCTGTCCGCAGCAGGCGCTCTGCACATCCTCCGGAATCAGGAAGCCAAGGCCTGCTTTTTCAGATACACTGCTGAAAACTTCCAGGATGCTTTTCCCGTTTCCTTCTGCTGTCCCCATGGTCCGGGAAATACAGGTGGGGAAATACACCACCTCTGCCTTCTCTTTAGAGCGCTTTGCTCTGGCAACATACGCACCTATGCCCGGAGCAGGAGCCAGTTGATTTGACCACAGTGGGAAAGCAGGAATGACATCTTTTACTCCTTTTGTCAGCTTTGCCAGTGTTGTTGCCCCCAGGAAGCTGTTAACTCCGGCACCTGCCTGCAGCCCTGCTTTAACCGCTGCGGTAACCGGTTTAAAGTTTTTGGCCACCAGTAGCGCCACGCTATTTGCAAAGCCGCTATGGTTCTCTCTCCGAAGCCGCTTTACCAGGTCACCTGTGTTGATGTCCACAGGGCAGGCGGTGGCGCACAAGCCGTCTACAGCACAGGTATCCAGTCCATCGTACTGGTACTGCTGCAGGAGCTCGGCATGCTCCTTTTTATTTTTCTGCCTTTTCAGCTTCAGCAGCTCCCTCCTGACAACGATCCTTCTTCTGGGCGTAAGGGTGATGTTCCGGCTGGGGCATTTATGCTCACAGAAACCGCACTCCATACACTTATCCACTTCCTCCTCTACCTTCGGCAGCTCTTTCAGATGCTGGATATGGGCGTTCCTGTCCTGGTTGATGATCACACCGGGGTTGAGCAGGTTCTCAGGGTCAATGACCTGCTTCAGCGCTTGCATGATACCGTATATCTCACTTCCCCACTCTGTTTCCACAAAAGGAGCCATGTTACGGCCTGTGCCGTGCTCTGCCTTCAGGGCTCCGTTGTACTTCTTCACCACCAGCGCTACCACCTCCTGCAGAAAGCGGTTGTAGCGCTCAATTTCGGCTGGCGTATCGAAGGCCTGCGTTACTACAAAGTGGATGTTACCGTCTTTTGCATGTCCGAAAATAATAGCTTTGTCATACCCATGCACCTGAAAGAGCCCCTGCAGGTCCAGAATGGCATCGCCAAGCCTGGCAACGGGGAAAGCAATGTCTTCGAGTATAACGGTGGTGCCACTTGCCCTTACAGCTCCTACTGCCGGAAACATGCCTTTGCGCACTTTCCACAAGAGCGCCTGCTCTGTGGGGTCTACTGTAAAAACGGGCTGGTTGAGCAGCGACAGCTCCGGAGACAGCTTCACAAACTGCGTAATCTTCTCCTCCAGTTCTTCCTGATTGTTCCCCTGGTACTCCACCAGCAAGGCTGCAGCGGTTTCAGGCAAAGTTTTTATTTCAGCCGGCACACCCGCCATGTGCTCCACCGACCGCAACGAAGCCCTGTCCATCAACTCTACAGCTTCTGCCCCGGATACTGTTAGAGGTACAATGGCCTGGCATGCCGCGTAGATGTCCGGGAAATACATTAAGGCGGTAGACTTGGCCGGGTAGTCAGGCACTGTCTGTAGAATAGCCTCTGAAATAAAGCCCAGTGTGCCTTCGGCACCAATTAACAGATGCGCCAGGATGTCCAGCGGATGCTCATAATCGATGAAGGCGTTAACAGAATAACCTACTGTGTTCTTGGTTTTATACTTCTGCCGGATGGTATCATAAAGCACAGGGCTTTTCAGAACTTGGTCTCTCAACTCCTGAAGCTTCTGGAATAAGCCCGGGCACTCCGTGCTGAACCGTTCATAATCAGCGGGGGCTTCTGTTGTATACGTGTAGCCATTCGGCAATATAAACCGGATGTATCTGGTGGTATGGTAAGAGTTCTTGCTTACGCCACAGCACATCCCGCTGGCGTTGTTCGACAGGATGCCGCCCACCATAGCTGAGTTGATACTGGCGGGATCAGGCCCTATTTTGCGCCTGTGTTTGCGGAGAAAAGCATTCACAATGGCGCCGATAGCCCCTGGCTGTACCCTTACCAGTTCCCCCTCCTCTTCCACATGGATTTTGTTCCAGTACTGGCTCAGGTCTACCAGTATACCATCTGTTATAGACTGGCCCGAGAGGCTTGTGCCAGCCGTACGGAAGGTAAGCGGAATTTTATTTTGATGAGAAAACGCGAAGAGTCCTTTTATCTCCTCTTCGGAGACAGGCTGTACGACAGCTTTTGGCCTTAAATAGTAAAAGCCAGCATCAGAAGCGTAAGACACGACATCTATGAGCCGCGATTTAATGCGCGCTTTTGGCAGAACAGCCTCCAAAAGCTTATCTATATTCATAAAAGGAAATTAATAACTTGTTTGCTTTTGCTTTGCCCCTGGCTTATCAGCTCCAACCAGCCTATCAGCCAGGCCCTCACTGCCCGGCTTGCTGGTGAGCAGCAGCAGTATAAATGTAATAGCTGCATTCACTATAATAAGTTCAAAACCCATGGCATAACCTGTCCATGCAACGGAGTTGCTGTCTATTACATAGGTGATAACAGGGGAGACAAGGCAGATGAACGGCACAAGCCTGTCTGCCACCGCCCGATTGTTTGCCATACCAAAGGCAAACAGGCCAAGCAGCGGACCATAGGTATAGCCGGCGGCTTTGAAAATGGCATTTACAACAGAGTCGTCGTTGATGACTCTGAAAATAAGGATAACCAAAAGCATCACAATCGAGAAGCCTACATGCACCAGGTGCCGTGTGCTGATCAAACGGGGATCGTTCTGGTTTTCCTTTTTATCGAATCCAAGAAAGTCTACACAGAAAGAAGTTGTTAAAGCGGTTAGCGCGGAGTCTGTGGTAGCAAAGGTGGCAGCCGTAAGGCCCAGCATGAAAACAATGGCAGGAATAATATTCAGGTGATTCAGCGCGATTTCCGGAAACAGGTGATCGGGTGTTCTGAGTGCAGTCACGTCAATGCCGTTGGCAGCTGCATATAGGTAAAGGAGCGCACCTACGCTCAGGAAAAAGATGTTGATGAAGACGAACACCACCGTAAACGTCAGCATGTTCATTTTAGCTTCATTGATGTTCCTGCAGCTCAGGTTCTTTTGCATCAGGTCCTGGTCAAGACCTGTCATGGCGATGGTTACGAAGATACCTCCAAAGAAGTGTTTCAGGAAATGAGCCTTGTTGCCCATAAAGTCTTCCCAGAAGAACATTTTGGAGTAGGAGCTTTCTTTTACCGCCTCAAAGGTTTGCATCAGGTTCATGTTCAGGCTTTGGGAGATAAACCAAATGGACAGGAGCACCGAGGAAAGCAGGAAAACGGTTTGAAGCGTATCCGTGATAACGATCGTTTTGAGGCCGCCCCTGTGGGTGTAGAGCCAGATAAGCACCAGGCAGATGGCAACGGTTGCCGCGAACGGAACATTCCAGGCATCGAAAATAAACTTCTGCAGCACAATGGCCACCAGGTACAGCCTGAAAGCAGAGCCAATGACACGGGAAACGAGAAAGATCATTGCCCCGGATTTATAACTCCAGTATCCCATCCGCTTCTCAAGGTAGGTGTAGATAGAGATGAGGTTCAGGCGGTAGTAGAGCGGCAGCAAGATGGTAGCTATCAGCACGAAGCCCACAGCATTGCCCAGCACGAACTGAAAATACCCGAAACTGCTGTTAGCCACAGCTCCTGGCACTGAAATAAATGTAACACCAGACAGAGCAGTGCCAATCATGCCGAAGGCTACGAAGTACCATTTGGAATTACGGTTGGCAATAAAAAAACTGGAGTTATCGGATGCACCCCTGGAAGTGAGGTAGGAAATACCTATCAGGACCGCAAAATAACCCAGTAAAAAGGACAGAAGAACGATTGGAGACATAAGCTTACGTGTTCAAGGGCAGTTATAGTACACCAGCAGACACTTACACTGGCAAATGTAGAAGGCCTGCCGCAATGATACTTTAAAGCAACAAATTTAATATCAGGAACTAAAGAAAAATCTTAAGAGGATATTCAAACTGCCGCTCATACTCCTGCGCAGAGAAGGAAAAGCGCACTACACCTACAGCTTATTCCTGCCAGAAGCGTTATACAGGCTTGTCCTTCTACAAAAGACCTTCTATAGTTTATCGCAGCCTGGCCACCAGTGTGGTAACAGAACGGGGAGCCAGCATTATTTCGCTATCACTGGTAAAGGTATTGCCGGGTGTGAGGCTCTTCTCCGCTGTGGTAACATAAGACCTGACACTGGCTACAGTAGCTCCCTTTACGCTTAACTTCACTTTCAAAGGTGCTGTTCCGGCATTAACAGCCACCGTGATAAGCTGCTGCTCCGCTGCATCGATGTACGAAGAAGCCAGCAGGGTATTATCTTCTGCTCGCTGACCTGCTAACTGTGTACCGACGCGTACGGCACCAGGACGAATGAAGCGACTGTAGTTTCCGAGGGCCCACAGCATTTTGCTTTCATAAACTTCTCCGTCTGTTTTATTTTTATCTACATAAACCAGCCCGTCCTTGTAATCATAGGGTGAGACAGCCAGCCACCACTGCCAGGCAGTAGCATTGGCAATGGTGAGGTCGTTATGAATTACCCGGGCTAAGTAAATAGCAGGTTCAATGCCCAAGTCCCGCTTGTTTCCGTTTATTTCTCCTGCATTGTCGCCTAAAATGCAGTATTCGGATTGCCAGAACTCCAGGTCCGGCACAGAAGCGACTTTTGCCGCCAGCTTCTTTCTCTGGTCAACGGCCTGTGTAAAGGGAGATGTTGTAAAATAACTGTGCGCAGAAATGACTTTGCCTGTATGAGACAAGTCGCCGATATAATAGGGAGAGCCGCTATCAAAGAAGGCAGCAATCTGGTTCCCCCTGTCTGGCTTATCAGCAACCGTATAGAGGTAATCAATTTTACCCGCTTCGGCTATGTCAATTTTAGTATGAAGGTTTCTTCTTTCAAGGGAAGTATTGAGCGCTTTTACAATACCGGCAATGTCTTCGTTCATGAAAGGGCTTCCCTCCTGTCCGCCATCACTCCAGTCCCACTGCGGCTCGTTTACCGGGCTGATGTAAGCGAAAGTAATGCCCTGTGTCCGCTCCATTCCCTGGATGACATCTGCCAGGTAATCAGCAAAAGCGCTGTACCTGTCCGGTGCCAGGTTAGGCTTCGCATCGGAGGCGAAGGCTTTGCCATTCTTCGTAAAGTTAACGGGAGGACTGTTGGGAAAGGCCAGGAACTTGTTTACACCACGTTCCTTTGCTGCTTTTAAAAACCAGACCTGCCCCACCTGCCGCTGCCAGTTATAGCTGCCATCTTCCTCTAAGAAGGATTCAGCCCGCCGCCACTCATCCCGTATCCCGCTTTGCTCTCCCTGCTGCGCGCTACCAGCACCTATGTTGAAACGCCACAGCGACAATCCTATACCTTCAGGCTTGCCAGTTGCTGCCGTATCTGTACTGAAGAGTAAATCGGCTATGGCATTCTTTTTTTCCACTGGCCAATTCCCAACAAACTGGCAGGACCATGCATCGGAGGCTCCAAAGTTGTCTATCCTCTGGTACCTTTCCGAAGCATCTATGCTGATTACGACCTCATCTCCAAGAGGCGAAGAGGAAACTGATTTATTCTCTACAGGAGGACTACCGGCACACCCTGCTAACACAAAAAGTATCACAGGGAAATACCACCACTTAACAGAGTAGCTTTTTTTGACTAAAAAGAGCACTTTTATCATTGTAGAACAATATAGCTTTGGTGGGAAGAACAGAGCCTGGTAATGCACAAAACCTTTACAACAATGCTTTATACCTAAATGCGGGATGAAAGCAGCACACAAAAAAAGCTCCTACCAATGTGTCGCATCTCCTAGTCCGTGGTCAAAAACTTAGAACACAGTCGCTTCTGCTCTTCTTCCGCTATGTTTATGTTTACCTGTGGCCTGTGCCTCTCCTAAAGATAAAGAAAATTGTGCAATAGGCGAGCCAGGCACAGGAGAGGATTATCAAACCTGTATAGTATCTACTGCTACAAAGGCCGCAGAGTAATGATGAAGATCGTTTCTTTATTTAGTCGGCTGGTGAAATGCTTCCCCGGCGTGCTGCATTTCGTGTGTCTGAACACTGTTATTTGACTTTTGCCTTCAGCACTTTGTCAGTGTACCTCGCATGAACAAGTAAAGGATTAAAAGCAAAAAGGCCTGTTAATAAATATTAACAGGCCTTTTTGCTGAATGTTGGTGGAGATGCAGGGATTCGAACCCTGGTCCAGACAAGGAAATCGTCGTGCCTTCTACATGCTTAGGCTTATTCGGATTGTCGGGAGCTTGCAAGTATAAGCCAAACTTATGCGCACTCCTTAGATGCTTAAGTTTCGCCTGTGCATCGCATCGCTACACAGACTAGTAAAACGGATCGAAGCCTCGTATGTGCAGGCAGTTTCACGAAACCTGCACGAGACTATGGCATATTACTTAATACCTAGATTAAGCAGCCATGGCGTAATTAGATTCGCCATTTATTGTTCGAACGCAATTTTTGACAGGTGGCACGTTCAACACCCGGCATGCTTACACGCAATCTGCGCAAGCTGTCAATTCCAGTCATCCCCATAAGTTAAAGAACGTATTCTTGCTGTTTACACTTCAAGAAGCATGCCACAAATATAAGAGATTCTGCGGCTTTTTCTCTGTTCAGCAGGAAATAAACACCGGTATACGTGCAAAAGGTTCACCTGTTTGGCTAAGAAACAGGTGAACCTTACAACAGCACATCTAACCAGCTAAGCGAGAGGGTACTAAAATGTTCAGAAAGAGAAAGCAGTCATTCCGTCCGCATACTGCAGTGTGTTTATTTCTGGCGACTGATACAAATCAGCAGGAGAACTGGTGTACAGGAAACGTTTCATCGGGTATTTTACCTGGAACACTTTTGGATTTTTGGCACCAGCCGGAACCAGCATCAGCGAAGACTTACCTTTTACTGTTCCCCTGTCAATGTTCAGCCCCTCCCGGTTATCGAAGCGCACATCGAAGTAGTACAGGTAAGGATACACCCAGTTTACATATTTTGCTTTGCTGGTGCCGGAAAGGCTTCTTATCTCCAGGTCTTCATAGTTGTTGGCAATAGCCTGCTGAAACTCTACGGCATTGAGCGGCACGTTATGTAACACCGGCATGGCATCGAACTGTCCATCCAGCATCACCCATTTCTGCAGGTCTGGCAGGAATACTTCCAGCAGCACATGTCCGGCTCCGGAGGCAGTGGTTTCCACATCTTTTGTTTTCAAACCCATCACACGGGCGGGCAGGCCAATGGCGTTCAGGCTGGAGGTAGCTACTACGCCGTATTCCACACAACGGAACTGCTTGCCTTCCTTCGCTTCTTTCAATATGGTGAGGGCATCAGGTCTGGACGGTTCGTTCATGCCATTGTGACTCCACTGCCTGTGCACCCAGTTCACCATCCGCAGCGCCTTCTCCGTGTCGTTAGCGGCTCCTTTTACCACCTCATCCAGCTGGTATTTACCACGGAGCGTATTCAGGAACGTGTTGTTCACGTTCTGCTCGTACGTAAATTTGTAGGCAACCTTCGCTTTCAGCAGGTCAAATTTCAAAGCCTCAAACCCAAAGCCCTGCAGCTCTGTCAGTGCATATTTTCCGTTGAGCTGCACATAAAACAGGTGCTTTTCGCCAGCGCGTACATCAACTGAAATGGAATCAAGGTTAGTATAGAACACAACCGTCTCCTGCTGCCCGTGTACCGGCACCTGCAATATGTCCGGAGTTACCTCTGGCATAATATGCCAGGTGCCTTTCACCAGCTCCTCGCCAATCTTGTAATCGGCTATGTTAGAGGTGGCCTCTATAACAGGCAGGCCATTATACATTTTTTGTGCGAAGGCTGGAACAGTTAACAACAGCAGCGCGAACAGGAAATCGAATGATTTTTTCATGGCTTTATTTTGTATGGAATGCGTTATGAAGTGATGATTTTTATTTTATGTACAACAGGTTGTTTCTCAGCCTCTTCATGCAAACCCGGCTTTCATTCTTTATCTGCAGGCTTGCTGAAAGTGTATAAGAAATTTGGATGCCAAAATCATAAATTATTAATAATCAGATAATTAATAACCAAACCATATTTAACCTGTACGGTGCCGATACACCTGCACCTGATACAGTTGTGCGCTTTTGTAACAGTTGTCATCAGTCACATCAGCAGAAAAAGAACAAGAACTTCAGCCACCATTTTAGCGCTATTGAGGAGGGGTGCGGAGAAAACAGAAGCCTGTAAAACAGCAGCAGCCTTGCAAGCTTATTTGCTCACAAGGCTGCTGCTGTTTTACAGGCTCGGGTTAGGTTCCCTTAAAAAATTTGTCTTTTTCAGAAAGGCACCTTACTCGGTGCGCAGCGACGTAACCGGGTTGGTAACCGCTGTTTTCACGGCATGGAAGCTCAGGGTGAGCATGGCAATGACAATGGTCGACAAAAACGCGGCCGCAAATATCCACCAGCTCAGTTCGGTGCGGAAAGCGTAGTCGCTGAGCCAACTGTCCATCAGGTACCAGCTGAGTGGTAGGGCTATCAGGTTTGCAATCAGCACCAGCCGCAGGAAGTCTTTCGACAGCATGTACACAATGCTCGTGATGGAGGCTCCCAGCACCTTTCGGATACCGATTTCCTTTGTTCTTTGCTCTGCAGTAAACAACGCCAAGCCAAACAACCCGAGGCAGGAGATAAAGATGGCGACACCGGCGAAGTACGCTGTCAGCTGCCCCATCACGGCCTCGCTCCTATACATCTTCTTAAAGTCCTCATCCAGGAAGTGGTACTCGAACGGGAAGGCTGGATTGTGTCTCTTTATAACCTCTTCAACAGCCGCTACCGCTGCCGTTGTGCTACCAGGTGCTATGCGGGCAAACAGGGTGTTATTCTCCTGGGGCCGCAGCACCAGGATGAGTGGCTGCATGGCAACGTGCATGGAGGTGGAATGGAAGTCGTTCACAACTCCGATAATAGGTCCTTTCAGCTCTTGCCACAGCTCCAGCCGTTCCCCAACCGGCTGCTGCATTTGCATTAGCCGGGCAGCCTCACTGTTCACCAAGAAAGCGGCCGTATCGGTGCCAAACTCCCTGGAAAACTCGCGTCCCTCCTTCAGCGTTACACCCATCGTTTCAAGGAAGTCATAGTCCACTGTCATGATGCTGAACAGAATACTGGCGTTAGGATCTTTGCCTTTCCACTCTACTCCGCCGGATGAGTTACCGACCATCATGGGGTTCTGGTTAGTTGACGACACCGCCGTAATGCCTGGTATGGCCTCCAGTTCCCGCTTTACAACCTCATATCGGCTCTGCAATTCGCCCTCCAAGGGAACATACATCAGGTTTTCGCGGTCCAGTCCGATATTTTTGGTCCGGATGTAGTGCAGCTGCAGGTATACCACCAACGTGCTGATGATTAGCAGCGCTGAAAGCATAAACTGGAACACCACCAGTCCCTTCCGGAACACCGACACCCGCTTGCTTAGCTTGGCTGTTCCCTTCAGCACGACCGCCGGGTCAAAAGACGACAGGAAGAAAGCAGGGTAACTACCAGAAACAAGGCCCGTCAGTACAGCCACTCCTAAAAGCAGCAGCAGCAGCGTGGGGTCAGTTAAATCAATGGAAATAAACTTTCCGGTCAGGTCGTTGAAGTGCGGCAGCAGGATACCCGCCAGGTTAACAGAAACAAACAGGGCCAGGAAAGCCACCAGCACCGACTCCGTCATAAACTGGTAGACAAGCGCTGTTTTGTTTGCCCCGATGGCCTTGCGCACCCCTACCTCTTTGGCACGCTTGGCTGAACGGGCTGTCGCCAGATTCATGAAATTGATGCAGGCAATAATCAGGATGAAGACGGCCACTACCGAGAACAGGCGCACATCCTCAATATTGCCACTGCCTACCTGGCTGCCATTGCGAAAATTGCCGTACAAATACATGTCGCCTATCGGCTGCACAAACAAATCGATGTTCGACTCTTTTTCATGCTGCTTCACGATGGGTTTGATTTTAGTATTAAAGGCCGCCATGTCAGTGCCTGGCTGCAGTTGCAGGTAGGTACGGATACCGTTATTCCCCCAGCCCTTCAGCCATGCCCCGCCAGGTGTGCTAATCCAGTCCTCCAGCGGCATCACGTAATCGAATCGCATGGTGGAGTTTTTCGGCACGTCCTGCATCACCCCTGTCACTTTGTAGCTCTTGCTGTTGTCTATCTTAAACATCTTGCCCATGGCCGCCTCCGGAGAATCAAAGAACTGCCTGGCTACCGTTTCTGAAATAACGACAGAGTTTGGCTGCTTCAACACCTGTGTGGGGTTACCATGCAACAGCGGAAAAGAGAATATCTCGAAAAACTCCGGGTCCGTGTACCGGCCGCTCACTTTCAGCGCTTTATCATCATAAGCAAACAATTGCTTCCACTCCCAGGTGGTGCTGCGGACGGCATGCTTCACCTCGGGCAGTTCCTGCTCCAGTGCCTCAGCCAGCGGCCCTGGGTTGGCATCGGTTGTCAGGTCGTCGGCTCCAGGGTAGCTCTGCACCTCCATTACCCGGTACAGGTTATTTATATCCGCGTGGAAGCGGTTGATGCTCACCTCATCCTTTACCCACAGCAGAATGAGGATGCTACAGGTCATGCCCAGTGCGAGGCCGGACACGTTAATCAGCGAGAAGACCTTGTGCCGCATCAGGTTACGGTAGGCCATTTTAAGGTAGTTCTTAAACATAGTCTTAGGTATTGTGGTGTAACGTCTGTTTGTCAGGTATTTGCATGTGCTGAACCAGCAACCTAGTTTGCCACAAGAAATTTATATGCCACAATAACAAATACTTAATTATCAATAACTTAACCAATAAAAGCAACTCAAAGGTGTACGGTTTTGATACACCTGCACGCGTTACACCTGACCGCTTCCGGTACAGGAAACTATCTGAATCAGGATTTACAGGATTAACAAATTAGCAGGATGAGAATCTAATTCATCAACGGGAAATACTATAGCCAAATCATTATTGCCTTTATCATATACACCCTTCCTGATAATATCCTGCAAATCCTGATTCAGGCAATGCTACACCACTGCCAAATTTCAAATGGATTAACTATATTCGGTTTCTGAAACAGAAATCACATTCCTATGGCCTCTGCAAAAAATGCCCGTGTTTTGGTGGTAGACGACGAAACTGACGTGCTGTTTGCGTTAAAAATGCTGCTCAAAACCGAAGTAGGGCAGGTCGTGACTGAGAAGAACCCGGATAACCTGCCCAGCCTGCTGGAGCGGGAAAAGTTTGATGTCATCTTCCTGGACATGAACTTTAAAAGCGCCCTGAACACCGGCAACGAGGGATTGTTCTGGCTGCGCCAGATACTGCAGAAAGACAAAGATGCTTCCGTTATCCTGATCACCGCTTATGGCGATGTGGAACTGGCCGTGCGCTCACTAAAAGAGGGCGCCGCCGACTTTATTGTAAAGCCCTGGCACAACGACAAGCTGCTGGAAACGCTGCACCACACGCTGCAGTCCAGGCAGCCCAAAAAAGCAGGAGCCGGCAACACCTCCATCAAAAAGAACACCAGCACCAGCATACTGGGTGAATCAGATGCCATCAAAGAGGTACTTTACAAAATTGATAAAATTGCGCCCACCGAAGCCAACGTACTGATATTAGGCGAAAATGGTACGGGCAAGGAACTGGTGGCACGGGCCCTTCATGAGAAATCGTTCCGGGCAAACAAGCCTTTTGTGAGCGTAGACATGGGCGCTTTAACGGACACTTTGTTCGAGAGTGAGCTGTTCGGCTCTAAAAAAGGAGCCTTTACCGATGCCAAAGAAGACCGCACCGGCCGCTTTGTAGCTGCCAATGGCGGTACACTTTTTCTCGATGAAATCGGGAACATATCGCCTGCCATGCAGGCCAAGCTATTGACGGTGCTGCAAAACCGGCAGGTAACGCCCCTGGGCTCTAACACGCCCGTGCAGGTAGATATTCGCCTCGTTTCAGCCACCAACGAACCTATTTATGAATTGGCAGCCCACAACCAGTTCCGCAAGGACCTCATTTACCGCATTAACACCGTAGAAATTACGCTGCCTCCGCTGCGCCAGCGCGAAGGCGACGTAGAATTGCTGGCCCGTCATTTTGCCGCCATTTACGCTCAGAAAAACCATAAGCCGGAATCGGACTTTGCACCGGCCACCTTGCAGAAACTGAAGCAGCACAGCTGGCCCGGCAATGTGCGGGAACTGCAGCATGCCGTGGAGCGGGCCATTATTCTGGCAGAAAGCAGTGTGCTGCAACCGCAGGACTTCAGCTTCTCGCCCATGGAAATGGCGACTGCCTCCTCCCCTGCCTCGGCCTATGTGCCGGACAAGGCTGTTCCGCTGATTGAAATGGAGCGCGAAACAATTGTCCGCACATTGGAGAAGAACAAAGGCAACATTTCCAGAACTGCCAAAGAACTAGGCCTTACCCGCACCGCTCTTTACCGCCGCCTGAACAAGCATGATATTTAACCGCCTCGAGTTCGGACTCTTTGTTCGATTTCTGCTTTTGCTGGGCATGATGTACCTTACGCTGGAGTACCTCACACAGTACACCTGGCTACAGGTAACCTCAGGCATACTCGTGATGCTGGCGCAATTGTGGGAGCTGGCACATTACGTTACGCGCAGCAACAACGAACTGGCCAAATTCCTGCAATCTGTAAAGCAACGGGACTTTTCGCAGCGCTTTAATGAGCATACCACCAACAGTTCGCTGCGGCAGCTTCATAAGGCTTTTAACCTCATCAACGACACCTATAAGCAACTGCACATCGAAAAAGAGGCGCAGTTTCATTACATGCAGACCATCCTGCAGATGATAGACACCGGCATTATGGCCGTGGACGCTGCTACCGGTGAAGTAGAATGGGTGAACGATGCGTTTAAGAACACGCTCAGTGTGCCTTACCTGAAGAGCATTGAAAGCCTGGAACCGCGGCACCCTGCACTATACGAGGCACTGCAAACCCTTAAACCCGGCGAAAGTAAGCTGTTGAAGCTAAAGCTACCAAAGGGGCAATCGCAGTTACTGCTCTCTGCCACCGCCTTTACCATGCAGCAGCGCGACCTGCTGCTGATAGCCCTCAAGAACGTAAGCGCTACCGTAGATGCCACCGAAACAGAAGCATGGCAAAAGCTGCTGCGCGTGATGACGCACGAG
Source organism: Pontibacter brevis (assembly GCF_054779655.1). Lineage (NCBI taxonomy): Bacteria > Pseudomonadati > Bacteroidota > Cytophagia > Cytophagales > Hymenobacteraceae > Pontibacter > Pontibacter brevis. The sequence continues at coordinate 96,687 of NZ_BAAGXV010000016.1, read as the reverse complement.
ATCATGAACTCCGTAGCTCCCATCGCCTCGCTGGCCGACACGTTGGGGCGCCACCTGCAAATGGAACTTGAGCACCAGGAGCAAAATCCAGCGGCAATCCCGGACCCGGAACTGCTGCAGGATACGGCAGAAGGCATTTCGATCATCAAAAAGCGCAGCGAAGGCCTGCTGCGTTTCGCCCACTTCTACCGCAACCTGAACAAATCGCAGGAACTGATGCTGACAACGGTTTATGTGCAGGAGCTTTTCAAAAGCATCAACGGGCTGATGCGCCCGCAACTGGAGGAGCAGGGTGTTGAGTTAAGTTGCGATGTATCGCCTCCGGGGCTGCACCTGAACGCAGACGTGAACCTGCTCGAGCAGGTGCTCATCAACCTTATCCTGAATGCGAAACGTGCTGTACAGGGCCGCCCCCACCCCCGCATTACTATAACCGCGCAGCAGGTGGATAGCAAAACAATCATGGAAGTACAGGACAACGGCAGCGGCATTCCGGAAGAGTTGCTGGAAAGCATCTTCATTCCTTTCTTTACCTCCCACAAAGACGGCTCCGGCATCGGCCTCAGCCTGGCGAAGCACATCATGCTCCTGCACAAAGGCAGCATTCAAGTAGAGAGCAAAGAAGGCGTAGGCTCTGTATTTAAGCTGGTGTTTTAGGTTATAGGACACAAGTATCAGAACATAAGTTAAAGTTTTTATACCCTCCTTTTACCAAACAACATCAGGCGCATTATATTAAATCACCTAAAGCACTTTCTATAGCACCCTCACTTTTCTGATGTACCGGGTCCAACCACCCCTGCCCCTCCTTGTCCAAGGATGGGAGCCTGCTTCTTCAAGTCGCGTTAGGCTTTTTCCATAGTTATAGCTTTACTCATCGAACAGATTACAAAACTAACTAGCACGAAGTGAATCTGTTTCCAGTCTTTGGGTTGAGCGCCTTGTATTTGATGCGGTGCCGAACGCAGTGAGGCAGCCTGCAGCGGAGCGATGGCAGCTTCAAATGCACAGCGCGATGCCCGAAGACGAGGCCACTCGGCCTAGAGAGCACAGGAAGACAAGATGGAAAAGGCAGCTAATGAGTCACTGGATAAGCTTTCCCTACGGTAGCTTAGACAAACTGAAAGGAGCTGCCTTCCTCTAAAAACTATTCCTTATTCCTATATAACTTTTCCCAACTATTCGCCTCTTCAAGCGTTTATTTCTATTGCTATAAAAACTTTAACTATAGCAGTAACTTATATCTCACTACCTATCTCTCTACGCCATGAAAGAGCAAGTCTTAAAACAGAAGGTAACTGAAATTTTAGCAAAAGCCGACGTAAAGATAAATGGTCCTGATCCCTGGGACTTGCAGGTGCATAACGACCAGTTTTACAAGCGGGTGCTGACACAGGGAACGCTGGGGCTGGGAGAATCTTATATGGACGGCTGGTGGGATTGTGAGCGGATAGATGAGTTTGCCTATAAAGTGATACGGGCAGACCTGTACCGGCAGGCCAAGTTCGGTTGGAAAACGGTGATACAGATGCTGCTGGCAAAAGTGTTTAACCTGCAGGCAAAAGGGAAAGCCGCCCGCAACGCGCAGCGGCACTACGACATCGGCAACAAGCTTTACCGGCTGATGCTGGACAAGTACATGGCCTACAGCTGTGGCTACTGGAAAGGGGCTGACAACCTGGACCAGGCCCAGGAAAACAAGCTGGACCTGATTTGCCGGAAACTACGCATACAGCCGGGCCAGCGGGTACTCGACATTGGCTGTGGCTGGGGAAGCTTTGCCAGGTTTGCCGCCGAACATTATGGAGCCGAAGTAGTGGGCGTTACTGTAGCGAAGGAGCAGGTTGCCCTGGGCCGGGAGTTGTGCAAGGGCTTACCTGTAGAAATACGCCTGCAGGATTACCGTGACGTGAACGAACAGTTTGACCATGTGGTGTCGGTGGGCATGCTGGAGCACGTGGGCTACCGCAACCACCGCGTATTCATGAAAACGGCAGCCCGCTGCCTAAAGGATGATGGCCTGTTCCTGCTGCACACGATCGGCCATCCCTTCTCCAAAACCTCTGCCGACCCATTTACCGACACTTATATTTTCCCGAACTGCCTCATCCCTTCACTAAAACAGCTCAGTGCCGCCATGGAGCATGTCTTTGTACTGGAAGACCTCCATAACTTCGGACCTTACTACGATCCCACCCTCATGACCTGGTTCCGGAACTTCGACCAAAACTGGGATCAGTTGAAGGGAGATTACGACGAGCGTTTTTACCGAATGTGGAAGTACTACCTACTTTCCAGCGCCGGTTCCTTCCGCGCCCGCAACAACCAGCTCTGGCAAATGGTACTCTCAAAGAAAGGAATTATAGGCGGGTATGAAACAGTGCGATAAGTAAAGCTGTCCTCTCCCTTAAACCAGAGTAAAGATAGCCCTTAGTCAAGGCGCATCTGCAGCAGATAACGGTTGAAGTCAGGTGGATAAGTATCTGGAAAACTACTGGATAAATCCCCTCCCATCTCACCTTCAGTTTGATTATCTTTGTAGTAATGGAAAATTTTGTAGTATCAGCGCGTAAATACCGTCCGACCACGTTCGACAGCGTGGTGGGGCAGCACCATATAACCAATACCCTTAAAAACGCCATCAGCAGCCAGCATTTGGCGCAGGCATTCCTTTTTTGCGGGCCACGCGGTGTAGGTAAAACCACCTGTGCCCGTATCCTGGCAAAGACCATTAACTGCCAGAACATAACCCCGGAGGTGGAAGCCTGCAACGAGTGTGAGTCGTGCCGCAGCTTTAACAGCAACAGCTCTTTTAACATACACGAACTCGATGCGGCCTCTAACAACTCGGTAGAGGATATCCGGAACTTAGTGGAGCAGGTGCGTTACGCCCCGCAAACGGGCAAGTACAAAATCTATATCATAGATGAGGTGCACATGCTCTCGAACCAGGCCTTCAACGCTTTCCTGAAAACACTGGAGGAGCCGCCTTCCTACGCTATCTTTATCCTGGCTACCACTGAGCGCCACAAGATTATTCCAACTATCCTGTCGCGTTGCCAGATTTTTGATTTTAACCGGATTCGGATCGACGACATGGTGCGCCACCTGGGCAGCATCGCCACAAAAGAAAGCATACAGGCTGAACCGGATGCACTGCACCTGATTTCGCAGAAAGCAGACGGGGCGCTACGCGATGCGCTTTCTATTTTCGACCAGATGGTGACCTTCTCCGGCAGCAACGTGACCTATAAAGCCACTGTCGAGAACCTCCACATCCTGGACTATGATTACTACTTCCGGCTGACGGACCACCTGCTGGAGCAGAACCTTTCCGGCTCATTGTTGCTGTTTGATGAAATATTGAAGAATGGCTTTGATGCGCACAACTTCCTCATTGGCATTGGCGAGCACTTCCGCAGCCTGCTGGTGTGTAAAGATCAGGCAACTGTGCAACTACTGGAGGTCTCAGATAACATTAAGGCAAAGTATGTGGAGCAATCGGCAAAGGCTTCTGTGTCGTTCCTGCTCTCGGGCCTGAACCTGGTGAGCACCTGCGACATGCACTATAAGAGCAGTAAAAACCAGCGCCTGCACGTAGAGTTGTGCCTCATGAAAATGGCACACCTGAATGCCGCCCTGAGTTTTGCTCAAAACGGAGAAGCAGCAAAAAAAGCTAAGGTAGCAGCGCCGGCACCAGCCGCTACCGGTTCAGCAGGTGCCACTACAACGCCGTCGGCTGGTATGCAGCCACAGCAGGGGCAGGTACCGTCAGAGGGCTTGCAGCAGCCAGCACCGAACGGCTTACCATCAGAGCAGTTGCAGCAACCACAGGCTCCTTCACGGGTGCCTTCAGAGGGACTACAGCAGCCACCTAAACCGCAGGAGGTAACACCGGATGCGCACATTGCGCCCGCTAACCCACAAACTCCGCCAGGCTCCGGTCCTGAGCGTGGCGCAGACAAGCCACGTGCAGGCGTACAACTGCCCCCGCCTAAAAAGCTGAGTAAGCTGCCGAGCCTGAAAGACCTGCACACCCAGCAGGCTGTTGCTGCCACAGAAACAGTTGTGGCCGAGGTGGAGGAAGAGGTTAGCTATGGAACTTCGCTTCCTGTAGACAAAGCCCGCCTGAATACGGTATGGCATGCTATCCTGCGCAGAAAGAAGTCGGAGAACATGATGGAGTATACGCTCCTGAACCGCCAGTACCATGTGAGTGAGGAGAACGAGATAACGCTGGTTCTCGAAAACCATGTTATGCTGGACCAGTTTACATCGCTGCGTCCCTCGCTGCTGGCCGAGTTGAAAAAAGAAACCGGCAACCGCGGCATCAAACTAAAGGCAGAGGTAATGGAGGTGCAGGAAGGAAATAAAATGTACACCTCGCAGGACAAATTCAACTACCTCGCCGATAAATATCCGATGCTCGTCGATATGCGCCAGCGCCTGGGCTTGGACATGGACTTCTAATCTGGAAAAATTCCCTATATTTATCCATTCGTAACAAGCTATAGTACAGGCTACTACTGAAGCAGGTTCAGTAGTAGCCTGTACTATAGCTTGTTGCCTTATTCTTATTCATAAACCACCTATAAACTATGGCTATAAAAAGAGGTTCTACGCTGTTATTGCTTGCGCTGGGCTTAACGTTCACGCAATGTAAGAACGAGACATACCAGACGCAGTCAACAACTGACACGACAGCAACCACCACGCCGCCTGCCGAAAAAGAGTACACCTACGAAACGGCCCCTGATGACCCGTTGAACGCGCGTATCTATACCTTGGATAATGGCCTGAAAGTGTACCTGACAGATTACGAAGAGGCCCCGCGTATACAGACCTACATTGCCGTGCGTGCGGGCAGTAAAAACGACCCGGCTGATGCCACCGGTCTGGCCCATTACCTGGAGCACATGGTATTTAAAGGCACCACAGAACTGGGTACTGCCAACTGGGAGAAGGAAAAGGAAGAGCTGGCAAAAATTGAGGCGCTGTACGAAAAGTACCGCAACACTTCCGATGAAGCGATGCGCAAAAGAATCTACAACCAGATAGACAGCGTTTCCGGTGTGGCAGCCAGGTACGCCATTGCCAATGAGTACGACAAAGCCACGACAGCCATCGGTGCCAAAGGAACGAATGCCTATACCTGGGTAGACCAGACAGTGTATGTGAATGATATCCCGAGCAACCAATTGGAACGCTGGCTGGAGCTGGAAGCTGACCGCTTCCGTGAGATGGTGCCCCGCCTGTTCCACACAGAGTTGGAAGCGGTTTACGAAGAAAAGAATCGCACCCTGGACAGCGATGCCCGCAAAGTGGCAGAGGTCATCAATACAGAGCTGTTCCCGACGCACCAATACGGCACTCAAACGACTATTGGCACGATTGAGCACCTGAAAAATCCCTCTATCACGGCCATCAGAAACTACTTCGACAAGTACTATCTGCCGAACAACATGGCTATTGCCATGTCGGGTGACCTTGACTTTGAAGAGACCATTCGCCTGATAGACAAATACTGGGGAGAGTTAGAGCAGCAGCCGGTGCCTGCTTTTAATGTGGCGCAGGAGCAGCCCATTCAGCAGCCCATTGTGAGGGAAGTGTTAGGGCCGGATGCAGAAAACGTGTCCATCGCTTACCGCACATCCGGCATTAATACGAAAGATGCCCTGGTGGTGCAGATGATCAGTAACCTGCTCTACAACGGCGCTGCCGGCCTGATTGACCTGAACCTGAACCAACAGCAGAAGGTGTTGCGGTCGTATGCCTACGACACACCAATGAAAGACTACGGTTCCTTCCGGATGACAGGCATGCCACGCCAGGGCCAGTCGCTGGACCAGGTGCGTGACCTGTTGCTGGCGCAGCTGGACCTGATAAAGAAAGGCCAGTTTGACGAAGAGCTGATGACGGCAGTGGTGAACAACGACAAGATCAACACCATGAAAGCCTACGAAGACAACAGCAACCGTGCAGATGCCTTTGTAACAGCTTTTATCTATGAGATGCCGTGGGAGAAGTTTGTGAACCGCCGGGAGGAATTTGCCCAAATCACCAAGCAAGACGTAGTGGACGTGGCCAACAAGTACTTCAATAACAATTATGTGCTGGTATATAAGCGTACGGGGCAGGACCCGAATGCACTGAAGGTGGAGAAGCCATCTATTACACCGGTAGAGGTAAACCGCGATGCCCAATCCGATTATTACAAAACCTTCCTGGCAAAGGAAATTGAAGTACAGCCGCTGCAGCCGGTCTTCATTGACTATTCCAAAGACATTGTTCAGGAAAAGCTAAAGAACAACATTCCTTTGCTCTACACGCACAACAAGGAAAACGGCCTGTTCCAGCTTTACTACATCCTGGACATGGGCACCAACAACGACCAGAAACTGGGGATGGCGGTGAACTACCTCAAGTACCTGTGCACCGATAAGTACACAGCAGAGGAACTGCAAAAGGAGTTCTTCAAGCTGGGAACATCTTTTGATGTGTTCTCTTCCGGTGAGCAGGTGTATGTAAGCCTGACAGGCTTGGATGAGAACTTTGAGCAAGGCCTTAACCTGTTCGAAAGTGTGTTGGCCAACCCGAAGCCAGACCAGCAGGCGCTGAAAGACATGGTGGCAGGCATACTGAAAGCCCGCGAAGACGCTAAGAAAAACAAAGGTGTTATCCTGCAGCAGGCAATGGTGAACTATGCCAAGTATGGCCCGAAGAACCCGTTTAACACTCTGCTGTCGGAGAAGCAACTGAAGGCTGTGAAGCCACAGGAACTGGTAAACATCATCAAGAGTATCCCTACCTACGAGCATCGCGTGCTGTATTACGGACCACGTGAAACAGACAACCTGGTGGCAACCTTAAACACCGGCAACAGGGTACCTGCTACACTCAAGCCAGTGCCAGCGGAGAAAGTATACGCCGAAATTGATTTCAAAGAACCAACGGTGTATTGGGCAGATTATGACATGGTGCAGGCGGAGATGCTGTTCCTGAGTAAATCTGTGCCTTACAATAAAGACATTATTCCGGTGGTAAGGCTGTACAATGAGTACATGGGCGGTATTGTGTTCCAGGACCTCCGCGAGTCCAAAGCGCTGGCTTACTCTACTTACTCTTTCTACTCGCCAGCCTCTAAGCAAGGCCGCGCAAACTACTTGCTATCATACATCGGTGCACAGGCAGACAAGCTGTCTGAAGCCATGGCAGGCATGCAGAACCTGCTGACTGAAATGCCATTGGCAGATGCCAACTTCCAGAATGCCCGTGCCTCGCTACGTAACAGCATTTCAACGGAACGCATCACCAAAGCCGGCGTTCTGTTCGACTATGAGCGTGCTAAAAAGCTAGGGCTGATGCATGACATCCGTCAGGATGTGTACCAGAGTGCTAACAGCATGACCTTCGATCAAATGAAGGAGTTCCAGCAGAAGTACATCAAAGGACAACCACAGGCCATATTGGTGATTGGCTCTAAGGATAAGCTGAACTTTAAAGAGTTGGAGAAGTATGGCAAAGTGAAGCAGCTTAGTTTAAAGGAACTGTTTGGGTATTAACCTCCCCCTTGCCCCCTCCTAAAAACAGGAGGGGGTTACTTTTTTCCTTTCGGACTTGAAAATGAAGGGACGCAAAAAGTTGCGTCCCTATAAAACAAAAGCGGCAGCCATACTCTGGCTGCCGCTTTTGTTTTACCTCTCCCTTTTAAAAGCAGGCAGGAAACAGGTTTTCACCAGCAGGCAAGTTACCTTAGGTAAGAATGGAAAATGTTTAGAAGCTGGAGACAAAAAAAGGCTGCCCAAGTACATCTCAGGCAGCCTTTCATTTATTTATGTAATCTTTATTAGAAGTTAGCTAACGCATTGTTGAGTGTTTCGCTTGGACGCATGGCCTTCACAGCTTTGTCAGTATCCGGGTGGAAGTAGCCGCCCAGTTCTACAGACTGGCCTTGCACAGCATTCAGTTCGCTCACAATTTTCTCCTCGTTCTCACCAAGCTCCTTCGCCAATTTAGAGAATCTTTCCTGTAGTTCCTTGTCTTTAGACTGCTCGGCCAATGCCTCTGCCCAGTAAAGCGCCAGGTAGAAGTGACTACCGCGGTTGTCAATTCCGCCTACTCTACGGGTTGGCGACTTGTCTTTTTCCAGGAACTCAGCGTTTGCTTTGTTCAGAGCCTGTGCTAGCACATCAGCCTTTTCGTTCTTAGTCTTGTAAGCAAGATCTTCCAGCGAAACAGCAAGGGCCAGAAACTCGCCCAGCGAATCCCAGCGCAGGTAGTTTTCTTCCATGAACTGCTCCACGTGCTTCGGCGCAGAACCACCAGCACCTGTTTCAAAAAGACCACCGCCATTCAGAAGCGGAACGATGGAAAGCATTTTAGCGCTGGTACCCAGTTCCAAAATTGGGAACAAGTCTGTTAAGTAGTCGCGCAGCACGTTACCTGTTACAGAAATTGTGTCTTTGCCCGCTCTTGCACGCTCTAAGGTATAGCGCATGGCATCTACCGGAGACATCACTTTTATCTCAAGACCATTTGTGTCGTGGTCCTGCAGGTAGCGGTTTACTTTTTCAATCAGGTTGGTATCGTGCGCTCTGTTCGGGTCCAGCCAGAAGATAGCAGGCGTATTTGTGATTCTTGCTCTGGTTACAGCCAGTTTCACCCAGTCCTGAATCGGCAGGTCTTTGGTCTGCGTCATGCGGAAGATGTCGCCTTCTTCCACTTTCTGCTCCATCAGTGTATTACCAGAACCATCTACTACACGCACAGTACCACTTTCGGTCATCTCGAAAGTTTTGTCGTGCGAGCCATATTCTTCCGCCTTCTGGGCCATCAGTCCGATGTTTGGAACAGTACCCATGGTGGTCACGTCAAAAGCACCATGCTCTTTGTGGAAATCGATTACTTCCTGGTAAATACCTGCATAGCTACGGTCCGGAATGATGGCTTTGGTATCGTGCAGCTTTCCATCAGGTCCCCACATTTTTCCGGAAGAACGAATGGCTGCCGGCATAGAAGCATCGATGATCACATCACTTGGTACGTGCAGGTTGGTAATTCCTTTATCAGAATTCACCATCGCCAGCCTTGGTCCTTTTTCATAAGCAGCCTGGATGTCTGCTTCTATCTCTGAACGCTGCTCCTCTGGCAGTTCTTTTATTTTAGAGAAAACATCACCTAAACCATTGTTAGGAGAAACTCCCAACTTTTCAAAGGCTTCGGCGTGCTTTTCAAATACATCTTTAAAGAAAACAGTAACGGCATGCCCAAACATAATAGGGTCCGATACCTTCATCATAGTTGCCTTCAGGTGCAGGGACAGCAACACATCATTATTCTTGGCATCTTGTATTGCTTCTTCCAAGAATGAACGCAGGGCCTTTCGGCTCATTACAGCAGAATCAATTACTTCCCCCTCCTGTAAAGTTACCTTTTCTTTCAGCGTTCTGGTGCTTCCGTCGGCGCCAACGAATTCAATTCTTACATCACCGGCTTTATCCACTACAGCAGATGTTTCGCTGCCATAGAAGTCGCCGCTTTCCATGTGGGCTACATGCGTTTTGGAGTCAGCGCTCCACTCACCCATAGAGTGCGGGTTCTTTTTAGCATATTGCTTTACCGCTTCTGCCACACGGCGATCTGAGTTTCCCTCTCGTAGCACCGGGTTTACGGCACTACCCAAAATCTTGGCATAGCGGGCTTTAACGTCTTTTTCAGTATCGTTTTTAGGCTCTGAAGGATAATTCGGAATGTTGTATCCCTGCTGCTGAAGCTCTTTGATGGCGACCGTTAACTGCGGAATAGAGGCGCTGATGTTTGGAAGCTTGATAATGTTGGCTTCCGGCGTTTTCGCTAATTCTCCCAAATATGCCAAATCATCGTTTTGCTTCTGATCTTCCGTCAGGTTTTCAGGGAAAGCTGCGATAATACGTCCGGCAAGTGATATGTCTCGTGTTTCTACGTCAATACCAGCTGCCTTTGTGAAGGTCTCAACAATTGGCAAAAAAGAGCGTGTTGCCAATGCTGGGGCTTCATCCGTTATGGTATAAACAATTCTTGCTGATTTTTCTGTCATTTTTTCTTTTAGTTTAATTTATATTACCACCAACGAGGGGAGTGAGAACAGGTTATAATAGCAAATATAAGAGTCTTTTTGATATAGGCTAATGAAGAAACCGCTTTCCTGCCACACGTAAAAGCCTGCCTCCGCCTGGGCAGCAATTAGCTGAAGCATAAACAATACTACAGCCACTGGCACCACACAACAGGCTCTGCTTTTACTGACCTCACCTCCATCTGCGTCCCTCCCAGCCCCTGCAACAAGATCAATCTGTCCTGTGCAACAGTCTTTGGCAGGAAACGTCTGTTGTACTTACGTAAATAACCCGCTTCCACTCCACAATGCCCACAAACTATATGTTCATCCACCTCTATCTGCTCCATTACCTGTTTGTTTTCCTCTTTGCTTCCAGGGCCGAGCCATCAACGGCTAGAGTAAAAATACTCTCCCTCGGAAATTCCGTTACACAAGGCACCACGCACCACCCCGGTTACAGGCATAGGCTGTGGCAGAAGCTTATAGATGCAGGTATAGATGCAGAATTTGTTGGGTCGCATGATGTGAATTATGGTGGAGACCCGGAAGTAAAAAACAGGGTGTACAAAGGCAAGTCTTACACTAACCGAAATGAAGGTCACTGGGGATGGTATACAGATGAAATACTGAGGGGCAGGATTGGCAAAGGTAACCTGGCGCAGTGGCTGCAAACTTACACACCCGACATCGCTTTGGTCCACCTGGGCTCCAACGATATGCTCAGGCAATGTGGCGCTGGTAAGTCGGTAAACAAGCCGTGTTACCAGGAAACAATAGATGAGCTAAAGAAGGTTATTCAGCAGATACGGCACAAGAACCCAGCTGTAACCATACTCCTCGCCCAACTTATACCCATGCAGGAAGAAGAAGCAGCTCACCGTATAAAAGAACTGAATAAGCGGCTGCCTGCCCTGGTAAAGGAGCTGAATACGCCGCACTCACCGGTTATACTGGTAGACCAATATACTGGATTTGACCCTACACGAGGAGCCGACACCTGGGATGGCATACATCCCAATGCAAGTGGTGAGGAGAAGATGGCACAAAAGTGGTTTGATGCTCTAAAACCTCTTCTCATCTCCCGCCAGTAGCATACCTCCTTTACCGCTGTTGGTGGCTTTCTTCACCAGGCCCTTGCAGCAACAGCTGTGGCTGATTGTTCTGCCATGTTAGTGTACCGGCTTTCCTCCATGGCCTGTTCATTTGCTTCTGCAAAAAGTCTTTTTCCCACCTAAACTGCACGGCCACTTCTTTAGCCAGTACCCTGAAAGTAGCCTGCTGCAACGGGATGTTATGCTTAGCGGCCCAGAAGCTTGTAAACCGCGCTAACCCGTCCTTTACCTGGGCCGTGTCTTCAGGGTAGGCGCCAATGGTACGGGACCACTTCGTGAACATTCTGCCAAAACTATAGGTAGAGGCCATTCCTTGCCTGTCGATAATGGGCAGCCATGTTGTCTTCTTGTCAGGCCCCACATACGCTACGGCTAGTATGTGGTAGCTACCTTCTTCAAATCCCGTGTAAATCAGGTTTTCTGTTACACCTAATAGTTTGCCATTTATAACTGATAAAGGAAGAAAAGCCTTTTCTGCATAGCTCCGGAACCCTGACATACGGATATATTCTGTTGCGTTGACGAGCAAAGGGGCGTTCAGCAACCTGATGAACTGAGCCAGTATGAGGTAGCAGGTGAAGAAATACAGCAGCTTCACTTTTACCTGCTCACGCCGCTTAATACTGTAGCCACCAACCTCACGAGCCACCTGCCTGTGCTCTGGCAGCAAAACAAGGAAGTGCTTCAGCCAAAACAGGCGTTGCAAAGCAGATGCAAGGTTACTACGCCAGTACTTGCTCTTTAAACTGATTTTAAACCAGAAACTTTCAGGCAGTAAGAGCAGGTATACAACTGCAAAGGTGAACCCAAAGGATGGTATCGGAAACGTAAGTGCAATACCGATGTGCATGCTTACTCCCACTAAAGCAAGCCAGGGCCTGACGCTACGCAACGGAAGCAGGAAAATAAAAAACAACTCAAGCAGCATCACCAGGTAACTTAATCCAATTATCAGTTCCTTCTGGTTGAGCAGCCAAAAGTGAGCGTTGTATATCTGGTTTGGAAGGGAGGCTGGCAGCCATACGCCAAGCCCTTTCAGCCACATAGGTGAAGCCGCTTTGTGGAAAAAGGAATCCAGGTACTGGAGGCAAAGCACCAGCAGAACAGGTAGAAAATAATAGACCTTCCGCACCTTTTGCTCACCCTCCTGTGGTTTTTGAAGTTTGTCCAAAAGGTTATCTATGGAGAGCCTTTTGGATATGGGCAGTATAATCAGCAAAAAACTCAGTCCAACCAGGGCAGCATCAAAGTGATATTTAACAGTGGTAAAAGAGGAGAAGAAAACCAGCGCCAACACATAATTTATTAGAGCAGCCGTTCTGGTAAAAAAGCCCATCAACAGAAAAAACAGCACAGCCAACCACCCCAACAGCACCAGCGAAAAGCTAAGCTCCGCCTCCACGATATAGGGTATTGGATCGAAGTACAGGTGGCGGAAGTAAAACACTTTTGCCACTTCTATTATTAGTATCAGGCTGAAGAAAACCCGGAAGACACTTAGCCCTAAACCTGTAACCCGGGTCTGGCAAAGGGCCTTGAACTTAGCGTAAAAAGGAAGCATGCGTACGTTTGCAACAACAGGGGAAGGAGAAAGCCTTAAAGCTAACCCGGAAGCTAAGCTATAAAATATTTTCTACTTTAGCGTATTTGAAGGCATTCGTACACCTGCTCCCGATATGAAAAGCACCGGCAAAAAGTATAAGCAGGGAGGAAGGCATGAATCAGAAGCTTTCCTGCTCCTGCATTAGTTTTACCACCAGTTCATCGCTTACCTGGGGAAACTCATCATAAAACTGCCCTACCGCCTGGAAAGAGGGCGGAACCAGCAGGCACACCACCTCCTCCACCATACTATCAAGCCTGTCGTAGGCAGCGGCTGAGGCTACAGGCACAGCCACGACTATCTTACGCGGAGCCTCTTTTTTAACCAGTTCAACGGTAGCCATTAGTGTTTTACCAGTGGCTACTCCGTCATCCACAATAATAACCAACCTGTCTTTCATCGGCACGTGCTCACGGTTGCCCATAAAAAGGCTGTACTTCTGGCGCAGGTTCTCCCGTATACGTTCTACCTCGGCCTCAACATACTCCGCTGGTACGTCCGCCCGCTCATCCACCGACGCGCTTACCAGGCTTACAGAGCCAATGGCAAATTCAGGATTAGCCGGGTGGCCGATCTTCTTGGAGAGTGTCACCTCCAGCGGCATCCCGAGTTGCTTCGCGATAGGAGCCGCCACTGGTACACCACCCCGCGGAACGGCAAGCACAACCCCCTGCTCTCCCCTATACTTCTCCAGCCTGTCCGCCAGCAGCCGCGCTGCCTCTTTTCTGTTCCGTATCCTATCCATGGGTAGTCAATTTTGAATGACTGAATTTTGAATAACTGAATTTTAAAGCCTGCCATTTAAGTTGCGGGCGCCCAAGCGGTAAGCTGAAACTGCCTGCATATCAATTCTATTTTATCTAATATCCAAAATTCAGTTATTCAATATTCAGAATTAATCACGGTTGGTTTTGCCGCAGAGGCTGCTGCTTTCCGGGCTCCAGGTATTTCCGGAACCAGTCTGTGGCTAGTTGTGCAGCCATCTCCAGTGCACCCGGCTCCTCAAAAAGGTGTGTGGCATCCGGCACAATCTCCACATCTTTAATACCCAATAATTGATTACTTGCCTGGATGTTCATTTCCAGAACATTTTCATCTTTTCCGCCTACAATGAACACGGTGGGAGACTGCACATCTGCCAGCGCAGTATCAGCCAGGTCGGGTCGGCCACCTCTGCTCACAACGCACTTAATGATATCTCCACCTAAAGCGGCAGCAGCACCCAATGCAGCAGCAGCACCGGTGCTTGCGCCAAAATAGGCGAAGTTATAGGCATTTGTTCGTTGATCCTTCTGAAGCCAGTAGGTTGTTTCAATGAGGCGCTGGGTCAGCAACGGAATATCGAATGCCTTTTTTCCTTCTTCATCTTCCTCAGGAGTAAGCAAGTCGAACAGCAGCGTTCCGAAACCAGATTTTTGCAGGTGCTCAGCCACAAAGCGATTCCGCTCGCTCAGGCGGCTGCTGCCGCTCCCGTGGGCAAAGACCACGAGTCCTTTTGCTTCTTCTGGAATAGCCAGGTCTCCTACCAGCGCCGCATCCGGCATATCGATTCGTACACTTTCATTTATAATATAGTTTGCCATAGTTTTTTTGTATAGTTCAGACAGTGGCTCTGTTACCAAAGCCTACTATGGAGGTACGACCTCCCCCCTTCAAAGTTCAGGAGGCACAACTTCTTACCTGCCTTCCGCCGTAACCATTATACCAAACCCATTTCCCATGCAACATAGCCTCCCACTTCTCCTGCTGCTGTTCACCTTTCTTAGTGCATGCTCTTCTGATCAGCATACAGATACCAGAAGCTTGAGTGATAGGGGCATAGGCTCGCTGGAGGCGGTGCAGGAAGAACCGCAGCGCAGAGAGGACACACCCGGGCGTGACACCATGAGCTTTGAAGTCGCTTTCGAGCACTTTTTCAGAGCGCTGCAGGCAGGAGATACTGTGGGACTGAATCAGTTTGTCTCTCCCCGACTGGGTGTGTGGCTGATAGAACAACCAGGAGCTGTGCCAGCATACTCGCATTTCCGAAGCATACAGGCGGTCCAGCGCAGTTATCAGAATCAGCCCTTCACTTCTGTCCGGGAGCAAATGCAGGAGTGCGATTTACAGGAGCGGCAGGAGTTTCCGAAGTTTGACTGTGCCTGGATGGACAGGGGCCGGACAGGCTTCGCAGAAGATGGCTGTTTCTTCCGCAACACCACCGACTTCAAAAACACCGACATGTGGCGGTATGCCAACCTAACTCCACAGCAGGAAGAGCAGGTACAGCAAATGCAGCAGCAAGTCCAGAAAACTGTATTGCACACCCACAGTTCTTTCCGCTTTTACTTTGCCCATGATGGCGAACGGTGGCGCCTGCTTTTCGCAGACCTTCGCATGCCCTGCAGTGCGTAATCAATTTTGAATGATTGACTTTTAAATAATTGAATAGAAAACACGTACGTATGATAGCTCGAGCGAATCTTACCAGTATAAAGAGTTAACCTTATTACGTTCGCTCAACCACTCATTCTAAAGTCAGTTATTCATACTTAAAAAATGGCCTACTATAGAAAATTTGATGCCCCACCACCCGACCCTGTTGTGCTAAAGCAGCTCACAGCACAACAGAATGAGATGCAACAGCGGGTGGTATTACAAAAGCCAGATTTTGACCTCACGCTGATTGCCGGCTGCGACTCCTCCTTTATAGGCGAGGACAGCATCCTTTCTGTTTTTGTGCTCCTGAAGTATCCTGAATTGGAGGTGGTGGAGAAAGTGTGGCATCACGGGCCGGTAGAACTGCCGTACATACCTGGATTCCTGGCTTTCCGGGAAGCGCCCAACCTGCTAAAAGCCTACGAAAAGCTACAGCAAAAGCCGGACTTGATTATGGTAGACGGCCACGGCATCTCACACCCGCGCAAGTTGGGAATCGCCACACACCTGGGGCTGCACCTGCACAAACCCACCATGGGGGTCGCTAAAAAAGTGCTGGTCGGTAAGTATACAGAACCCGCTCCTTCCAAAGGTGCTATATCGCCACTCATTTACAAAGACGAACATATTGCCAATGTGCTCCGCACCAAAGACAAAGTAAAGCCTGTGTTTGTATCGCCGGGCCATCTGATGGATTTAGCCTCTGCTACGGAGGTTGCTATGGCCTGCGCCATTAAACACAAACTGCCCGAGCCTACACGGCTAGCGGACCATTATGCGGCGGTATTTAAGAAGCTTGTCTGAATCAGGATTTGCGGGATTGAAAAGGATAGGCAGGATTTTTTTAAAATTTTTAGGATGAGGGGGTTGCTCAAATAATACAGTAATGCAGTTAGACGACGTAACTTATAAAATTATAGGATGTGCCATGAAGGTGCATAATACCCTTGGAAGCGGTTTTCAGGAAGTAATCTATCAGCGGTGCCTTGCTCTTGAAATGCAACAGGCTGAACTAAACTTTGAGCGTGAAAAGGAGCAGGTTATTTACTACAATAATATAGAAGTTGGTAGCAGAAGAGCAGACTTTATAGTTGAGAACAACATTGTTGTTGAACTGAAAGCCATAGTCAATCTAGAAGATATCCACTAAGCCCAAGCTAAAAATTATACTGTAGCTTATAACTTCCCAGTTGGCTTACTCATCAACTTCGGCGCCCTCAGCCTATAATACAAAAAGGTGTTCAACAACAGCTACAAATCAATAACTTAATCCTTAAATTTTATATCCAGAAAATCCTGTCTATCCGATCTAATCCTGTAAATCCTGATTCAAGAATCGCCATTTGCTGCATCTCTGTTTATACGAAAACGGTCGCTCAAAAGACCTCACAGCGCCTTTCAGACCTGTGAGCGTCTGTGCCAACAACCGCAGCTCCCTCATCCACTATTCCCTGCCATTATGTCCCAAAATCCACTATACACCTACCACAATCATGACATAATTACATTAAACCCACCTAAAAGTACCACTGGTGCGTAAATTGATTAAGTAGTTATCGTAAGTGCAACCAAAGGAAAACAGACAAAGACATGAACTTTAATAACTATACCATCAAAGCGCAGGAGGCCATACAGAAGGCCACTGAGATAGCAGGCGGCAACCAGCAGCAGGCTATCGAAACTGGGCATATATTAAAAGCGATTCTCGCCACAGACGAGAACGTGACCAACTTCCTGTTGCAGAAGCTGAACATCAACGGCAACATTCTCAACAGCAAGTTAGACGAAATTGTAGCCGGTTACCCGAAAGTAACAGGCGGTGGCGGTCCTTACCTGGCCAACGATACAGCAGCAGCTTTGCAAAAAGCGACCTCTTATTTAAAAGAATTTGGCGATGAGTATGTTGCCATTGAGCACATGCTGCTAGGCCTATTAGCGGGTCGCGACAAAGTGGCTGGCCTGATGAAGGACGTGGGCTTTAACGAGAAGGACCTGAAGAAAGCCATCAAAGAATTACGCGGTGGTGCCAAGGTAACGGACCAGAACGCCGAAGCCAAGTACAACTCGCTGAAGCGCTACGCAAAGGATCTGAACGAACTGGCCCGCGCCGGTAAAATTGACCCGGTGATTGGCCGTGACGAAGAAATCCGCCGTGTGCTGCAGATTCTGAGCCGCCGTACCAAGAACAACCCTGTATTGCTTGGTGAGCCTGGTGTAGGTAAAACCGCCATTGTGGAAGGCCTGGCACAGCGTATTGTATCAGGCGACGTGCCGGAAAACCTGAAGTCGAAGACGCTGATGAGCCTGGACATGGGTCTGTTGGTAGCAGGTGCTAAATACAAAGGTGAGTTTGAGGAGCGACTGAAGGCGGTTATCAAGGAAGTAATTGATGCCGAGGGTGAGATCGTGCTCTTCATTGACGAGATCCATACGCTTATTGGTGCCGGTGCAGGTGGCGACAGTGCCATGGACGCAGCCAACTTGCTGAAGCCAGCATTGGCTCGTGGTGAGTTGCATGCCATCGGTGCCACTACCCTGAAAGAGTATCAGAAATATATCGAGAAAGACAAAGCGTTGGAGCGACGCTTCCAGGCGGTAATGGTGGACGAGCCAAGTGTGCCGGATGCCATATCGATTCTTCGCGGTATAAAAGATAAATACGAACTGCACCACGGGGTGCGCATTAAAGACGATGCAATTATTGCCTCTGTGGAGTTATCGAACCGCTACATCTCCGACCGCTTCTTGCCGGACAAGGCGATTGACCTGATGGACGAAGCAGCTGCGAAACTGCGCATCGAGATAGATTCGTTGCCAGTGGAACTGGACGAGATTCAGCGCCGCATTATGCAACTGGAGATTGAGCGCGAAGCCATCCGCCGCGAGAACGACAAAGATAAAGAAACGGTGCTTTCTAAGGAGATTGCTGACCTGAGTGGTAAGCGCGATGATCTGAAAGCTAAATGGCAGAACGAAAAGCAGATCATCGAAGGGCTGCAGAAAGAGAAAGAAAACATTGAGCAGTATAAACTGGAAGCCGAGCAGGCGGAGCGTGCCGGTGACTATGGCCGCGTAGCAGAGCTGCGCTACGGTAAAATCCAGGAAGCTGAAGCGAAGGTAAAGCAACTGCAGGAGCAGGTGCGCGAAATGCAGGGCGAGAACCCGATGCTGAAGGAAGAGGTGAACGCCGAAGACATTGCCGAGGTAGTAGCAAAATGGACAGGCATCCCGGTAAGCAAAATGCTGCAGAGCGACCGTGAAAAGCTGTTGAACCTGGAGCAGGAATTGGGCAAGCGTGTAGCGGGTCAGGAAGAGGCCATCGAGGCGATTTCTGATGCGGTGCGCCGAAGCCGTGCCGGTATGCAGGACCCAAGACGCCCTATTGGTTCGTTTATCTTCCTGGGTACAACCGGTGTAGGTAAAACAGAGCTTGCCAAGGCGCTGGCCGATTACCTCTTCAACGATGATAATGCCATGGTGCGTATCGATATGAGTGAGTACCAGGAGCGCCACGCTGTGAGCCGCCTGATTGGTGCGCCTCCAGGATACGTGGGTTACGATGAAGGCGGCCAGTTAACAGAGGCTATCCGCCGTAAGCCGTACTCTGTGGTGCTGCTCGATGAGATTGAAAAAGCGCACCCGGACGTATTCAACATCCTGCTGCAGGTACTGGACGATGGTCGCCTGACAGACAGCAAAGGTCGTGTGGTAAACTTCAAGAACACCATCATTATCATGACGTCGAACATTGGCTCGCACATCATCCAGAGCAATTTTGAAAGCATGGATGAGTTCAATCACGATGAGGTGATTGAGCGTACAAAGGACGAAGTGTTCGACCTGCTGAAGAAGTCAGTAAGACCAGAGTTCCTGAACCGTATCGATGAGCTGGTGATGTTCCGTCCGCTGAGCCGTGGCGATATCAGAAAGATTGTGGATATCCAGTTCCGCCACATTCAGGACCGTCTGGAAGAGACAGGCATCCAGCTAATTGCCACCGACGAAGTTCTCGACTACCTGGGCGAGCAAGGTTTTGACCCGCAGTTTGGTGCCCGTCCGCTGAAGCGTGTGCTGCAGCGCCAGATTCTGAACGAGCTTTCTAAAGATATTTTGTCTGGCAGAATTAGTAAAGATTCTGTAGTGGAAGCCACACTGGAAGACGGCAAGATACGCTTTGTGAACGTGGACATTGAGCTGCCGACAGAAAGGTAATCTATTGATTTTAAAAGTTTAGCTGTTTAAACGGCCACTCCGGTTGGGGTGGCCGTTTTTCTTTATACCATCACCAGTCAGGCCTGATGAAGCATCTTTCTCCTGTTCTTTACCGGCACTACAAGCATGTTCAAACACGCGTTATCAGTTAACTTTTTCACTTTAGGCAAAGTTTTAACTCCCTTCTTTTTAACTCGTATAACTAAGTTGTTTTACCAATAACCTAGTTAACTATGAAAAAGCAAACATCTTTTCTAATGATAGCGGCCCTGCTTGCTGGCACAGCCTGTTCAAGCACCGACTCAACGACAACCGCTGACGCAACAGCAGTAAACACTTCGGAAACTGTTACTTCCGCTGGTGATGCACCAACTTCTAATACAGAAGCAACAACAGAATCAAATTTGGATACAGGCACCGATATTGCCACTGATGTAGCCTCAGCCCTGATGAACATGGATGATGCTACCTTCCTGCAAACAGCTGCCAGTAGCAATTTACTTGAGATAGAGCTTGGAAACTTAGCCATACAGAACGCATCGTCTCCGGAAGTAAAAGAGTTTGGGCGTATGATGGTGGAGCATCATAAAAAGGCAAACCAGGAGCTTCAAACAATAGCTTCGCAAACAGGCGTTACATTACCGGAATCTTTAATGCCAATGCACCAGACCTTAGCCGAAAGGGTAACCGGTAAAACAGGTACTGAGTTTGATGAGGACTACATGGATACAATGGAAACTGCCCATAAAATGGATGTCGCCATGTTCAAAGCTAAAAGTGAGAACGCTTCTGCGCCAAACGTAAAATCATTTGCCTCTAAAACATTGCCACTGCTGGAATCACATCATAAAAAAGCCAGCGACCTAGAAGATAAAGTAGATTAAGTGACAGTTTATTAAATTTATTTAAAGCAAAAAGCGCCAACGGGTATAAAATCCGTTGGCGCTTTTACTATGCAGGCAGTGCAAAAATCCTCGCCTCTTTAAGCTCTCTTAGAACTTGTTTGCAAATGTATTTCTAATCTGTAGCGATATAGCATCACCTGCTCCTGATGCTGCAGGAATACTTTTGTATCTCAAATTCTCAGATTAAACAGCACAAAATCCACCTGAAAATTTTTAGAACTTTACCCCCTCCCGTTTCACTCCAACAGCAGTTTGCCACCATAAATATATAATTTTTCTAATAAAGCCATAAGACACTCGTCACCTAGAATAAAATAAAGTCTCAATTTCATAATATATCGTAAACAATATATAGTAGTTTTGCAACCCAATAGCGAGATATAGTACAATAAGATATTATGAAATTACAGCGGCTTACAAAGAACCTGTTCACCTTATCAATAAAGTTAAGTAGCATCCTTTTCCTTTTCTTCTCTTTCACCACCTCTGTTTTAGGCCAAGGCTCCGTTGAAAAAGAAGTTCTCTCTGAGAAATTTTCAGGCAACGTACTTCCCGTAGGATGGCTTAGCACCTCAATTTCGAATTACAAGTGGGAAGTGGCACAGGAAGCAAACGACCCTCAGGTTTCTGCTCTCTCTATTACAAAAACAAACACCAGAATCATTGATTTAAATGCATGGGCATTTACCTCAAGCATCTGGATGTATCCCGGTGTAGAATACACCATCAGCTTCAATCAGCGAAACAAAGCAAGTGGTTCCGCTTCATTTAAAGTTGTTAAAAGCGCTTTACAGGATCTTACTTTAACTACGGCTATTACCTCCCGGACAATCAGCGGCAAAACAGACTGGAGCAGACAGGAGATTAAGTTTACAGTAACCAGGGAAGGTATTCACTACCTTGGCTTTGTTATTAACCGGGCAGACGGCGACCTGAACATAAGCCTTGATGATATTAAAGTAACTGCCACACATGAGGTAAAGGTTTTTTATAATAATAGCCTGGGAGACTTCTCTTCGCCAGCTGCATGGGGCACAAACAAAGACGGAAGCGGTACCCAGCCGGTAAGCTTTACGCTCCCTTACCAGAGCTTCCACATCATCAACTACCCTACCAATACCTCGTTTCAACTGGCCAACAACTGGCTGGTTACCGGAGAGGGCTCAAAGATAGTGTTAGGAGATGGCTTCACTCCTGTAACAATGCAGCTCACAGATACTAAATCGTTGGAAGCGGGTTTGATTGATGTAGCGGACCATGCTACGTTATCAGTGGATGCACCAAAAGTTCCTAAACTGGGTACGTTGGGTCGTCTCAGCACCATCATCTTTGGAAAAAACACTCCTGCTGAGGTCACTGAGGGTACTGAGTTCGGTACTGTTATATTCAACTCAGGCAAGCAGAACAAACTCATGAACAAAGTTTTCATCAAAGGTAATCTTGACCTGATGGATGCAAAGCTGGAATTAGGTGATCATGACCTGGAGGTAGCCTCCGGAGCTGCCATTTTAAACAGCTCAGTTAACAATTATGTGGTAATTAGCGGCAAAGGCCGTCTGCGCCAGGCCCTCAAAGCAGGCGGCAGCGAGGTGACACTGCCAGTGGGCAACAAGAGCTATAATCCGGTAAAGCTAAAGTTAGCCGCCGGCTCACAGGACGATGTGTTCAGCGTAGGCATCCTTGACGGTATGTACGGTTCTTACATCAACGATGTACCTCAGCTAAACTCGGCTCTTACAGAAAAGGCATTGAACAAAACGTGGATTATAAGCGAAGACGTGAAAGGCGGTTCTGATATAACGATGACCCTCTCCTGGAATGCCAGCGATGCACTACCTGGCTTTGATGCTGAAAACTGCCACATCAAGCACTACGAGAACGGCACCTGGGACGAGACAGTATCAGTAAGGGCTACACTCTCCGGCACAACCTATTCTGTTACACGCTCTGGCATTACTTCGTTTTCGCCTTACACTGTGTCTTCCGGAGAAACAACAGTAACCCCAATGCCCGTGGAGCTGCTGTATTTTGCGGCAAAAGCAACTCCGGACAACACGGTAGAGCTGACATGGGCTACTGCCATGGAAAAAGACAGTGATTACTTTTCAGTAGAGAGAAGTACTGATGGCATATCCTTTACACAAATTGCCCGCGTAAACAGCGTTGGCACAACCGGCACCCGCACCAATTACAGCTTTACCGACAAGAGTACTTTATCCGGCACACTTTACTACCGCCTGCGCCAGGTAGATGTAGATGGCTCCTTTGCATTGATGCCCGTGCGGGTGGTTACCCTGAAAAGTGCCCAGAAGCCAGTGCTAACGCTCTACCCTAACCCGGCACAGGGAAGCAACGTGAACCTGCGTGTGCAGGGCCTGCCCCAGGGTGAGGAAGCAACACTTTTGGTGACTGACATGATGGGCAAGAACGTGCTGGAGCAGCGCCTGCAATCAGAAGGAGCCGTGTTAACAAAGAACGAGCTAAGTGCAGGCACCTACCTGGTCAGGGTGGTAAGCAAGGCTGGATCCCTAAACCAGAAACTGGTTATCAGGTAAGGAAATTGTTTGTAATCCGGTTATGCTTTTACTTCTCTAGCACCACTCTCTTCCCTTTTCTCGCTGACTCCTGGGCGGCCTCCAGAATCTTTACGACGGTAAGGTTGTTTTCCAGTGAAGAAAGGTCCTGTCTTGGATTGATGTCACCTCTTACCACAGCAGCAAAGTAGGAAACGTAATCCTGGTAAGGGGCTGCCAGTGGCTCTATTTTGTCTATTTTGTAGTCACTGTCGCTTGCTTTTTTCGTGCGTAGCGTGTCCTGGTTTACTGCCTGCAAATAACCGGTCTGCCCGTAAACTTCAAGATCCTTAATGTCATAGGGCCAGTTCCAGGAGGCTTCAATGATACCTGTTGCCTGCGGGTACTCCAGGACAATTGTCGCATCATCATCCACATCAGGATAAACCTCTGGCTTCAACTGGCGTGTGATGGCTGTAATAGCCAGAGGTTCCTGGCCCTGCATCAGCCACGTCATCAGGTTAGCACCATAACAACCAAAGTCCATGATAGCTCCGCCGCCATTCTTTTTCGGGTCCGTCAGCCAGCCTAAGAACTCCTTTGAACAGCCCAGCTCTTTAGGCCCTATGTTGCCATCGTGCACCACCATCTTCCGGATATCTCCTATGGCTATATGATGGCTCACCATAATGCACAGCTCCTGGTTGCTGGGGTACCAGGTGGTTTCGTAGTTGGTGAGCAGGTGTATCTGGTGCTTATGTGCCAGTTCTGCCATACGCGCTGCGTCTTTTACCGTAGTAGCCAATGGCTTTTCCACCATCACATGCACGCCCAGAGGAGCACAGGCCTCTACCACCGCTGCATGCTCTGCTATGGCGTTATAGGCCATCACCACGTCAGGCTTTTCATATTCCAGGAGCATGGGAAGGTTCTTGTAGAACAGCGATTCTGGTAACTGATAGCTCCTCCGGTAGCGCTGCACCAGTTCATCGTTATCTTCTGCAATGCCTACGACAAGCACATCCTCCTTTGAAAGGCGATCCAGCGCACCCTGCACATGGTCGTGGCTCAGCCCGGCCAAAGCTACTTTCAGCGGCTGTTTTAGCTTAGCCGAATAATTGTTTTTATATACCATCTGTAATACCAGCTACAAAACTGACTCACTCGCTTAGATAAACACCAAAACTTCTTTTTAAGAAAGCCTTTTACTTCTGCATAGTTTCCTTCCTGTGTGCTGTTGTCGAGGCTTTTGAGTAATTTACTCGTTCAATCAGTTTAGGTTAATATGATCAGGAAATTTAAATCTTTTCTTCTCCCTGCTTTTATGGGGTTGTTTGCCGCCTGCCAGTCCGCCAGCACGACAGACACCGCTTCTGTAAGTCAGGACTTATCTTCTTTCACAACGGAAGGATACAGCGACTATGTAACAGCACTTGCTTCTGATGAGTTGGAAGGAAGAAAACCTTTCACAGAAGGTGAAAAGAAAACGCTTCAGTACCTGGAGCAGGAATTCAGAGAATTAGGCCTGGAGCCGGGAAACGGCAACAGCTACCTCCAGGAAGTACCGATGGTAGAGATCACCACTGCTCCCGCTCCTACCATGATGGTGAAAGGCAAGAAGGGCAGCTTTGAGTTGAAAGGCTTGGAGGACTATGTTATCTGGGCCAGGCGAACGGATGAGATTGTTGAGATAAAAGAAGACGAATTAGTTTTTGCGGGTTTTGGCATTGTGGCACCGGAATACAATTGGAATGACTATGCTGGCACAGATGTAAAAGGCAAAATAGTGGTGGTGCTTGTGAACGACCCCGGTTTTTACACACAGGACACAACGCGGTTCAACGGCAAGGCCATGACCTACTATGGCAGATGGACCTATAAATATGAAGAAGCGGCAAGGCAAGGCGCCAAAGGCTGCCTGATCGTGCATGCCACCGCGCCTGCCGGATATGGGTTTAATGTTGTACAGAACAATTGGAACACTTCTAAACTTTATCTTGACCCACGCGGGAAAGAAACCTACCGCTGTGCCATGGAGGGATGGGTGACAACTCCTGTCGCGCATAAATTGTTTGAAGCGGCAGGCATGGATCTGCAGGCAGCCACTCAAAAGGCCTTACAGCCTGGATTCAAGCCTGAACCGATGCACCTGGCCGCAAGCACCTCTATGGCAGTGAAAACGAGATATGACAAGACGCACAACTTCATAGCCAAAATTACCGGAAGCAAAAGACCGGAAGAAACGGTTATTTACTCGGCCCACTGGGACCACCTGGGCATCGGCAAGCCAGACGCAACAGGAGACAGCATCTACAACGGGGCGGTAGACAATGCCAGTGCCGTGGCCGGTCTGTTAGAAATTGCGAAGGCTTTCCAGAACCTCCCGGAGAAACCTGAGAGAACGGTGGTTTTCCTTTCTGTAACCGCCGAAGAGCAGGGCCTGTGGGGTTCCGCTTTCTACGCGGAGAATCCTGTGTTTCCGAAAGAAAAAACAGTTGCCAACATCAACATGGACATGCTAAATCCTTATGGCGCTACCAAAGACATTGTGGTAGTGGGAAAGGGGCAGTCTGAGCTAGAGGATTACCTGGCAGAAGAGGCGAAGAAAGCAGGCAGGTACGTCGTGGCTGAGCCTACTCCCGAGGCAGGAATGTACTACCGCTCTGACCACTTCAACTTCGCCAAAATTGGTGTACCTGCCTTGTTCACTGCCTCCGGCATAGACGATGCAACAAAAGGAAAAAGTGAAGGCCTGAAGCTTCAGGAAGGCTATGTAACCGATTTCTACCACAAACCCTCCGACGAGGTAAATGAAAACTGGCAGATGCACGGGGCAGTGGAAGACCTGAAGTTACTCTACAGCATCGGAAAGCGGCTGGCATTTTCTGAGCAATGGCCAAAATGGAAGCCAGGCTCTGAGTTCAGAGCTATCCGGGAGTCTTATAAGCAATAACAATAAAACAAGCTGTTACAGCAAAGGCAAAGCAAGTCAGCCTCTTAAAACAAAGGAGCGCCAGCCGTACCGGCTGGCGCTCCTTTGTTTTAACCGCAAAATCAGGCTACTGAAATTTGGGTACCACCTGCACGTTTACAGGCTTGTGCACCTCCGCCTCATGGCCTGTAGCTGTTAGCTTGCCTGTGGCTTTGTCTATTTTGAAAGACACAATGTTGTTGGAGCGCTCGTTAGCTACGAGCAATATATTCCCGGTCAGGTCAATCGTAAAATCACGGGGCCAGTCCCCTCCGGAAGGTACTGTTTCCACATGCGTCAGTTTTCCGGTCTCCTTGTCTATGGCATATACAACAATGCTGTTGTGGCCCCGATTTGAGCCGTACAGGAACTTACCATCCGGAGACACCCGCACAGCAGCAGGCTGGTTGTTTTCTTTGAAGTCAGCAGGCAGTGTTGGTAGCGTCTGTATTTCAGAAAGAGAGCCGTCGCTGTTGTAGGTTAATGCCGTCATGGTGGAGTTCAGTTCATTGATAACATAGGCATACTGCCCGTTCGGGTGAAACGCCAGCTGCCGCGGACCGGCACCGGGCTTGGCCGTAAAGGCTACGGCAGGCTCCATTGGCACCAGAGTGCCTCCTTCCGAAGCCAGGCGGTAACCATAAATTTTATCTACACCCAGATCCACGGCATACACATAGCGGTTGTCGGGGCTGGGAGCCACGTAATGCGCATGGGCTGCTTCCTGGCGGTCCTTGTTAGGACCTGTTCCCTGATGCTGCTCCACAGAAGCGGCTTCTGCCAGGTGCCCGTTTTCCTGAACCGCGAAAGCGGCAACGTTACCGCCCACATAGTTTGCCACCAGCACAGTTTTGCCCTTATTGCCTACAGAGATGTAGCAGGGAGCACCGCCTTTAGAGGGGACTTGATTCAGAAAAGTCAGGTTCCCGTTTTGCTGGTCCACAGCAAAAGCACTCACGGCTCCGCTGTTCTGGCCTTTGTACTCTGTTGTTTCGTTTACAGCAAACAGGCACCGCTGCTGTTCATCCAGCGTCAGAAAAGAAGGATTTGCTCCACCTTTAAAGCCATTTACCCGGCTTAGTTCGCCGGTTTCAGGGTTTAGCCTGTAAAGAAAAATGCTTTCGTTCTCCGGGTCAGCATAAGTACCTACATATACCATAGATGTCTCGATAGTTTCTGTTTGATTTTCTGCTGCAGTTTCATCTGAGGCTGCATTATCCTGCTGCTCTGAAGAAGTACATGCTGAAGAAGCCATTGTTAAACTCATAGCACCTGCTACTGCTACTTTTACAAAGTTGCGCCGTGCATGGTTGTGGAAATGATTCATGTGCCTGATTTCGGGTTAGCTTTTGGTTAGCTTAAAGGTAGATTTTTTATGTGAAAGTCCCGTACACTTGTGGCAGCCTAATGTAATGGATGTTGTAGTGTAAGCTTCATCAACAGGCTTTTTTCCGGAAGCTGCCTGTGTATACCTTAACCTGGTACAGTAGCAAAAGAATACCCGGCGCTGCGTCAGAGCCTGGTGAATGCATGGCTGCGGTATGATCCGCTTACTTAACGCTGTTGCAACTCAAAGGGTAAAACTTTAATTTGCCGCCTTGTATTATTTCACCTTACCTCACCCCCGACTGTGTCATCTGTTTTCTCGACGTACATTGAGCTAGGCTTTCATCATATCTTTGATTTCAAAGCCTACGACCACATGCTGTTTCTGCTGGCTCTGAGTGCTATCTACACCCTGAACGACTGGCGTAAAGTCATCGCACTGGTTACCTCCTTCACCATCGGGCATTCCATCACGCTGGCACTCGCTACTTTTAACATCATCCGGTTTAACACCGATCTCATTGAATTCCTTATCCCGGTTACGATTCTTTTTACCTGTATCACCAATTTTTTTAAGCTGAAAGGCGCTGCCTCCAAACAGCCGACTATCCTGTCGTTGCATAACTTGATGGCGCTCTTCTTTGGCCTGATTCATGGCATGGGCTTCTCTAACTTTCTGAAGGCGATGCTGGGGCGCAATGGCAGCATCTGGAAGCAACTGCTGGCCTTCAACATTGGCATAGAACTCGGCCAGTTACTCATTGTTGCTATCCTGCTGATACTCGGCGCTATCGTGATGAATATCTTCAAAGCGAAAAAACGCGACTGGATAATGGTGCTGTCGAGTGCCGCGGCAGGCGTTGCCCTTGTTTTAATGATGGAAACCAGTATATTTTAAGGTCCAAACATTTATATTTGAACTTTATAGCAGAACTACTCCCTTATAAAACTAACCGACTTTTAAACTAACCTAAACTACTAATCAGATATACATGAGAAACCTTTTAGCAGGTTTGGCACTGATGGGTCTGGTGGCAGGGCCTATAGCGGCACTGGCACAGGACACCAAGTTTGGCCAGCTGGGCCAGGAGCTGCCAACTCCCAACACGTATCGTACTGCGTCAGGAGCACCTGGCCACCAGTACTGGCAGCAGCGGGCCGACTATACCATTAAGGTAGAGTTGGACGACAAGAACCAATCTATTACCGGCTCCGAAACCATCACCTATACCAACAACTCTCCGGATGTGCTGACATACCTGTGGGTGCAGCTGGACCAGAATATTTTTGAGCCGAAGTCTATGAGTAACCTGACGCAAACAGGTAAGCTTCAGGACAGAATGTCGGTGCAGGCAGTGGAACACCTGACGCGCGAGGAGTTTGACGGCGGTTTCAAGATCAGCAAAGTGACTGACCGCAATGGCAGGGCACTCAACCACACCATCAACAACACCATGATGCGTGTAGACCTGCCTTCACCGCTGAAGCCAAACCAGAGCTTCACCTTCAACGTGGACTGGAAAAACAATATCAACAACCAGAAAACGCTGGGTGGCCGCTCGGGCTATGAGTACTTCCCGAAAGACGACAACTACCTGTACGAGATGGCGCAGTGGTTCCCACGCATGGCGGTGTACGACGACGTGAATGGCTGGCAGCACAAGCAGTTCCTGGGCAGCGGGGAGTTTGCCCTGCCTTTCGGCGATTATAAAGTAAGCATCACGGTACCCTCCGACCATGTAGTGGCCGGCACCGGCGAACTGCAGAATGCCAACCAGGTGCTTTCTTCCACACAGCAGAAGCGTTGGGCTGAGGCCGCCAAAAGCAATAAGCCAGTTGTAATTGTAACACAGGAAGAAGCCACACAGGCAGAAAAAGCCAAAGCCACAGGCAAGAAAACCTGGGTATACGCAGCTAAAAACGTACGCGACTTTGCCTGGGCAAGCTCCCGCAAATTTATCTGGGATGCCATGAACACAAACGTAGGCGGCAAAAACGTGCTGGCTATGTCTTACTACCCGAAAGAGGCGAACCCGCTTTGGGGCCAGTATTCGACAGAGGCAGTAGGCCATACGCTGCGCGTTTACTCCAAGCACACCATCGACTACCCTTACCCGGTGGCAATTTCTGTACATGGTCCTGTGGGCGGCATGGAATACCCGATGATATCGTTCAACGGCTACCGCCCTGAAGAAGACGGCACTTACTCTGACCGTACCAAATACGGCCTTATCTCTGTTATCATTCATGAAGTAGGCCATAACTTCTTCCCGATGATCATCAACTCTGATGAACGCCAGTGGACGTGGATGGACGAGGGCCTGAACACCTTTGTGCAGTACCTGGCGGAGCAGGAGTGGGAGCGCGGTTACCCCTCGCGCCGCGGTGAGCCTAAAGATATTGTAGAGTACATGAAGAGCGCCAAAAACACACAGACGCCGATTATGACCAACTCTGAATCGGTGCTGCAGTTTGGCCCGAACGCTTACGGTAAGCCTGCTACCGGTTTGAACATCCTGCGCGAGACCATCATGGGCCGTGAACTGTTTGACTATGCTTTTAAAGAATATGCAAAGCGCTGGGCCTTTAAGCACCCTATGCCTGCCGACTTCTTCCGTACCATGGAAGATGCCTCCGGCGTAGACTTAGACTGGTTCTGGAGAGGCTGGTTCTATACCACCGACCACACCGACCTTGCCATCACAGATGTAAAATGGTATGCTATTGATGCGCAGCACCCGGAGTTTGTAAACGCACAGCGCCGTGAGCAGCAGAACAAGGCGCCTCAAACGCTTTCGCAGCAGCGCAACCTGCAGGATATTTCCAAAACGCTGGTAGATGAGAAGCCTGAACTGAAAGACTTCTATAACAGCTACGACCCACTGGCCACCACGGCCTCTGATTTGCAACGTCACCAGGCTTTCATGAAAAACCTGACGGCTGATCAGAAAAAGGCGCTGGAGTCTGGCCTGAACTTCTATGAAGTAGGCTTCCAGAACAAAGGTGGGCTTGTAATGCCGCTGATTGTGAAAATGAACTATGAGGACGGCTCAGAGGAAGTAATGAACATTCCGGCAGAAATCTGGCGCTACAACAACAATGAGATTACTAAGGTATTTATCACAGAGAAGCCTGTGGTAAGCTTTACCCTGGACCCTTACCTGCAGACGGCAGACACTGACTTGTCTGATAACAGCTATCCACGACGTATGGCACCATCTCGATTTGAGATATACCAGCAGCAGAACAGGCAGCAGCAAAACCCAATGCAGCGAGAACGCGCTACAAGCCGCTCCAACAGTGGCGGGAACAGCAACTCTGCTCAGTAACTGGTATTAGTTATAAAATCAAAGGCCTTCAGAAAACATCTGAAGGCCTTTGATTTATAGATGAGCACATGCACATTACAAAACCTAATCTGCATTGTACTTGCTGATGAACTCTCGTTTGGCCCTGTCTCCCTTCCTAACAAAAGGCCTGATGATAAGGCGCGTACCACGCTCATAGGTAAAGAAGCGGTATAGCCAGTTGCTGAGCACCACCAACTTGTTCCGGAAACCAACAAGGAACATGATGTGCACAAACAGCCAGATCGTCCAGGCAAGGAAGCCACTTAAATGCCTGTCTTTTGGCAAATCGGCCACCGCACGGTTCCTGCCTACAATAGCCAGCGAGCCTTTATCATGATACTTGAATGGCTCCAATGGCCGTCCCCTGATTATTCTTGGGAGGTTCTTCGCCAGGAGTTTCCCCTGCTGAATAGCAGGCTGTGCCACTCCAGGGTGTCCTTTCGGATATTCCTCCGTCTTCATCAAAGCAATGTCACCAATCGCAAAAACATCATTGAATCCCAGCATCTGGTTATACTCGTTCACCAGTATTCTGCCGCGTTCAACCGACTCTGCAGGTAAGCCATCTATTAAGGCACCGGACACGCCTGCAGCCCATATCAGGGTATGCGTCTTAATTTGCTCCCCTCCTTTTAACATGGCGACATTGCCGTCATAAGACTCTACCAGCGTGTTCAGCTTAATGTCGATACCGAGTTCCTCGAGATACTGGTGCGTTTTGGCACTGGACTCGATCGACATGGGCGGAAGCACCCTGTTCATACCTTCCACCAGATAGATGTTCATTTTAGAAAAGTCCATTCCGGGGTAATCTGTTGGCAGGATGTGTTTCCGCATCTCTGCCAATGCACCGGCCAGTTCCACTCCTGTCGGGCCACCACCCACAATCACAATATTCATCAGGCTCTGCTTGACTTCCGGATCGTTGGTCATGCTGGCCTGCTCAAAGCACTGCAAAAGCTGGCTGCGCAGGTTCAGGGCATCGGGTATCTGCTTCAGCGGGAAAGAGTATTTCTTTACCTGCTCATTCCCGAAGTAGTTGGATTTTGTGCCTGTGGCTATCACCAGGTAATCGTAGTGCAGATCGCCTATAAGTGTAGAAACAGTTTTGGCAACCGGGTTAATGCCCGATACTTTCACCAGACGGAAGTGAAAGTCCTCAAAATCATCACTGCCAAATATCTTACGAAGTGGTTCAGCAATAGCATCAGGCTCGAGACCCGCAGTTGCCACCTGGTACAGGAGCGGCCAGAAGCCATGGTAGTTCTGCCTGTCGAACATCACTACCTGAAAGTCTTTGCATTTTAGTTTCTTGGCCACGTTGATACCTCCAAATCCACCTCCAATTATAACAACACGAGGTTTTTTGGTATCGGGTATATTGAGCGATAACAGATCAGTTTCAAGCATAAGTTTGTTTCTTTAGTTTTTCGGATCACCGGGCAACAACTAAAAGCTGTTTTCCCGGTAGCTACTGCAGCACAGCATGTAGCTACATTCAGAAATAACGAAACAAACGGCGCTTAGTTACCTGCAGGCAACTTTACAGTCCGTAGAACTATAAAATACAAAGTATCAACGACGGTGCGCAAAGCCATTCTTTGAAAACAACAATTCAGGCTGTTGTTTCCGTTAAAGCACCTATAAAAAGAGAATACAAAAACTGCGGGGGTTAATTCTGCTTGAAATCCCCGTTCACAATCGACTTGATCAGGGCCGGGATGGCCAGAGGGTTGATGGTAGGGTACATGTAGCGGTTCTGCTGTAACTGCCGCTGCTGCTGCATCCCGTGCCTGAAGTTTCCGGCACCGTCCATAGGAGTTGATTTGAAGAGTTCTTCCAGGCGCTCAGGATCCAGGTTGCGCATGGCCATGGCCCGGCCTTCATCCGGTAGCTTTAGGTTTGCCACCGCCTCCCGGAAGTCACGCTCTGTTGCCCAAGGGAATACATCCACCATGGGCAGCTCTGTTGGGTCTTCCTGCAGCTGCATGATGATGGAGTAGCTCTGGCTGCTATAGCCTTTAGGAATAATAAGGTATTGCTTTTTAAAGCCGAGAGCACTGAAGAGTACACTGTCGCCGGCTAGCACCGGAACAGAAAAGAAACCATACTCGTTCGAAATTGTTCCACGTGTGGAGTTTGGCACATATACGCTTACTCCTCCCACTCCGTACAGGCTGTCTCCTGTGGCCACAAAGCCTGACAGCTGCACCACGCGGCGCGTCTGCCCCTGTGCCTCAGCCTCCTCTGTTGTGCCTAGCAGAAACAACAGGCTTAACAATGGCAACAAGAGCCATCGCAGGGGCTTCATATCAGAATGTGGCACGTGTAAAGTAAGCTTCATGTGATACAATTATACTATTTTTATTATTTATAATAGCTGCTTTTACCTATTTTTGTTCTATTGCCACCCTACATATGAGGCTCAAACACTTCAGTCTTTCTTTTGGCGAACAAATTTTAAAAGCCCTCGCCGACGAATCCCGCATCCGCATCCTCTTCCTGATTTTGCGCAACAAGGAGATGTGCACTTCTGATCTGGAACAGGTGCTGGACTTTACACAGACCAAAACCTCCCGTCACCTCTCTTACCTGCGCAACGCGGGCCTGGTGGCTCCCCGTAAGGTAGATCAGTGGGTCTTTTATGCCATCAAAGATGAGGCGGCAGACTTCCTGCAACAAATCTTCTCTTATATGGAACGAGATGCCGTGCTGCAAAAAGACGAGGAGGTTTACCAGATTCTTTTCTCTAACCGCGAGCTTGCCGTAAATAAACTGCAGACCCGCCGCTGGACAGCCTCCTAGCATTTGCTGCCTCCATCATAACTATATAAACCAAAATATATTGCATTGGTTCAGGTGGCGCGCAGTTTCGTTCAAGCCAAAACAATGCAATTCTCAAAACATACGCCCACTCAGCGCGTTTTACTTACACCTGATTTGATTTACACATGAAAGCATACACCCATATCCTCTTCGACCTGGACCACACGCTCTGGGATTTTGAGAAGAATTCTGAAGAAACCCTTTATACCTTATACGACCAGTTTGAACTGGCCAGCTTTGGAAAGTTCGACAGCAAATCCTTCTATAAGAAGTACAAGTTCGTGAACACCCGCCTCTGGGACCTGTACAACAAAGGCAGAATAAAGCAGGCGGAGCTGCGCGAAAGTCGCTTCGTTAAAACCCTGACAGGGTTAGGATTAGAGCCGCATGAGGTGCCGCAAGGCCTTTCGGAAGCATATATGGAGCTTTGCCCTACTAAAACAGCTGTATTTCCTTTCACTTTTGAAGTGCTCGACTACCTGCGGCCAAAGTACGGACTGCACATACTCACGAATGGGTTTAAAGACGCACAGCATGTAAAAATGACTTCCTCTAACCTGCATGGATACTTCAAGGAAATAGTTACCTCTGAGTGCTGTGGCTATAAAAAACCAGACCGCCGCATGTTTGAGCACTTGCTCGAGCGTATTAACGTGCAGCCGGAAGAATGCCTGATGGTAGGCGATAACTATGAGTGCGATATTGAGGGTGCCCGCGATGCCGGCATAGACCAGGTGTTTTTTAACCCGGAGAAAGTTAAAAGAAAAGGCAGCTCCAAACCCACCTACGAAATACATTGCCTGAGCCAATTAAAAGAGATGCTGTAGCCAGAGCAGCAAAGCTTTAAGACATTGGGCCCGGTGTTGTACCTGTATAAGGTGTCAGTGCCGGGCCCAATGTCTTAAAGCAAAATCACTTTTAAAGAAGGCGCTTCCAAAGAACCCACCTGTTCCTGATAAGCACAACACGGCATAAAAAAGACCTTGCAGCGTGCGCAGCTCCTGCGCGCGTCTGGACACTGCTACTTCCAGAAGGACAGCTTATCCTGTGTTGCTTGTTTCTGTGCTGCCTCTGTAACATGCTGCTCTCCGGCAACAGAGGTTTTGTTTGCGTTTAAAGTATAGTTGGCTACTTCTGCCGCAAAGGAAAACCCAATGGCCAATGCCAACAGCCCCTTTGCATATGTTTTGTTTCTGTTTTTCATAGTTAATTAAACTTATAAGCTATTCTCCCCGGCAAGCAGGGAGAGTTATTACGGGAAACAGTACGATTAAGGTTGCAACACCTTTATAGATTTGGTGTATCTGACTGAAAGGAAGACTACTCAAATTCGCCATTTCCAAAACAATCCAGTAATAGCTCATTCGGGCATCTTTGTCTGAATGCCACCTGCCGTGGATTTCCTAACTCCCGTATACTGTATAACGCGGACCAGGAAGGCCGCTTCAGTGTAGCGCATTCACCTCCCCTCCAGACACCCACCTATAGCAAACGAGCGTTCGTTTGCCGCTTTTCCGGGAAATCCCGTTACATTTGTAAAGAAGGCACTGCTATTTCCGTAACCTTCAGGAATACCTTAATCATATTTATAATTACAATTATAAACGCATGGCAACCGGATTCTTTAGAGTACCAACTCCTGTTAACGAACCAGTAAAATCTTACGCTCCAGGCTCTCCTGAAAGAGAGGAACTTCAGCGAACTTATAAAGAACTGAAGTCTAAAGAGCTGGATGTACCGATGTACATTGGCGGCGACAGAGTATTTACAGATAACAAGCGGCCAATGGTGCAGCCGCACGACCACCAGCACGTCCTGGGTTACTTCAGCGAAGGGGATGCGTCCCACGTGGAACAAGCTATCAATGCTGCCCTTGCTGCCCGCGAGATGTGGTCGAACATGGCCTGGGAACACCGCGCCAGCATTTTCCTGAAGGCCGCCGAGCTGTTAGCTGGGCCGTGGAGGGCCCGTTTGAATGCGGCCACCATGCTGGGGCAGTCCAAAAATGCATACCAGGCCGAAATAGACTCTGCCTGCGAACTAATCGACTTTCTGCGCTTTAATGTGCAGTACGCCACCGATATTTACCGCATGCAGCCGGAGTCATCTCCGGGAGTGTGGAACCGTATGGAGCACCGCCCTCTTGAAGGCTTCGTGTTTGCCTTGACGCCGTTCAACTTCACGGCTATTGCAGGTAACCTGCCCACTTCTGCCGCTATGATGGGCAACGTGGTGGTTTGGAAGCCAGCTTATACGCAGATTTATGCTGCCCACATGATCATGGAGCTGCTACAGGAAGCCGGTTTACCGGAGGGAGTAATCAACCTGGTGTATGTGGATGGCCCGGAAGCAGGTGACGTTGTTTTCAACCACGCTGACTTTGCCGGCATTCACTTTACAGGTAGCACAGGCGTTTTCCAGCACATCTGGCAGACCATTGGCCAGAACATTCACAAGTACAAAGCTTACCCACGCATTGTAGGCGAAACCGGTGGCAAGGACTTTATACTGGCACACAGAACAGCGAATGCCAAGCAACTGGCAACAGCCATTACACGCGGTGCTTTTGAATACCAGGGCCAGAAATGCTCTGCCGCCTCCCGTGCCTATATCCCGAGCAATCTCTGGGACGAGGTGAGAGAGTACGTGATAGAGGACCTGAAATCCTTCAAAATGGGTCCTCCGGAAGACTTCTCTAACTTCATCAACGCCGTTATCGACGAGAAGTCTTTTGATAAGATAGCGAAGTACATCGACAACGCGAAGAACAGCAATGAGGTGGAGTTGATTGCAGGTGGTAACTACGACAAGTCGAAGGGCTATTTCATCGAGCCAACCGTACTGTTGTCGCACAACCCAACTTACGTGACCATGTGCGAGGAAATCTTCGGACCGGTTATCTCTATTTATGTATATGATGAGGATAACTTTGAAGACACCGTAGAACTGGTGAATGCCACTTCGCCTTACGCCCTGACAGGTGCTATCTTCAGCAAAGACCGTTATACCATTGAGTATGCCACTAAAAAGCTCAGCGACTCAGCCGGTAACTTCTACATCAACGACAAGCCGACTGGTGCGGTGGTAGGCCAGCAGCCATTCGGTGGCTCCCGTGCCTCCGGTACCAACGACAAGGCCGGCTCTATGCTGAACCTGTTGCGCTGGGTATCAGCCCGTTCTATCAAAGAAACGCTTAACCCGCCAACAGATTACCGTTACCCGTTCCTGGGCGAGGATAAGTAAAACGTCCGTCATTTAAACCATAACAGCGGCCATGTTCTGAAAAGAGCATGGCCGCTGTGTTTACCGGTCAGCTCATACGGTCTCCATTCTGCCTTTTGTTATGCCTGCCCTTACTTGAACTTTTGCATCATCTACTATAGATTTATGCTTTTGATTGTTGGCTATTTATACCTAATTTTGTCTCTTAATTTTAAAAAGGACTACCGCATTATGGAACCAACTGTGGATCAGTATGTACCGTCTGATTACCTGCCGATTTTAATTCAGTTTGCAGCCGCCCTCGGCTTTGTGATTTTTGCACTCACACTCACGCACCTGCTGGGGCCAAAGCGAAACAGCGAAGTAAAAGGCGCTGCCTGGGAAAGTGGTATTGAATCTGTGGGTGATGCCCGCACCCCTATCTCCTACAAATACTTCATGACAGCCATCCTGTTTGTACTATTCGATGTGGAAATCATCTTCCTGTACCCATGGGCTGTCAACTTCAGAAGCTTCGGTATGGAAGGCTTCCTGCAAATGCTCGTTTTTATGGGGCTGCTGTTGGCAGGTTTCTTCTACGTGATTAAAAAAGGTATCCTGAAGTGGGAATAGGATATTAAACTTTTAAGAGCAGGTTTGTGTTCTTTAAGTACACAAACCCACGCCTTTAAGGTACAAACAAACTATTTACATGAGCGACTCAAATAAAGATATCAATTTAGTGGATGCACCGGATGGTGTGTCAGGTGCTGGTTTTTTTGCCACTTCATTAGAAAAAGTTATCGGTCTGGCGCGTAAGAACTCGCTGTGGCCATTGCCCTTCGCTACCTCCTGCTGCGGTATTGAGTACATGGCGACGATGGGCTCTAACTACGACATCTCCCGCTTTGGTTCAGAGCGCCCAAGCTTCTCCCCACGCCAGGCAGACATCCTGATGGTGATGGGTACCATTGCCAAGAAAATGGGCCCTGTTGTGAAGCAGGTGTACGAGCAGATGGCAGAGCCCCGCTGGGTAATCGCTGTTGGCGCCTGTGCCTCTTCCGGTGGTATATTCGATACATATTCTGTACTGCAGGGCATTGACCGTGTAGTACCGGTAGATGTTTACGTGCCTGGATGCCCACCCCGCCCGGAGCAGATTCTGGACGGTTTGATGCGCGTACAGGACCTGGCAGAAAACGAATCGCTTCGCCGCCGCAACTCGCCGGAGTATCAGGCATTGTTAGCCTCTTATAATATTAAATAAGCACAATGGAGCTTACGAACGAAAACGTACTCGGTAAAATCATAAGCAAGTTTGGGGAAGACAACATTCAGGGTGCTTACAGCCCGGATGGCATCATGACGTTCACCACCAACCGCGAAACCATTATCGAGCTGATCCAATACCTGCACGACGACCAG
Organism: Pontibacter brevis; assembly: GCF_054779655.1. Classification (NCBI taxonomy): domain Bacteria; kingdom Pseudomonadati; phylum Bacteroidota; class Cytophagia; order Cytophagales; family Hymenobacteraceae; genus Pontibacter; species Pontibacter brevis. The sequence goes on along the minus strand of NZ_BAAGXV010000016.1, from coordinate 58,729 downwards.
GAGCTGCAGTTAAACTTCCTGACCACGATGTGCGGTATCCATTACCCAGACCAGAAAGACAAGGAACTGTGCGTGATGTACCAGTTGCACAGCCTGCGTCACAACTATCGCCTGCGCATTAAGGTGTACATGTCTGCCTCAGACCCGGTGATGCCTACGCTGACAAATGTTTACGCTACCGCCAACTGGATGGAGCGGGAGACTTTTGACTTCTATGGCATCCAGTTTTTAGGTCACCCGAACCTGACCCGAATCCTGAACATCGAGGAGATGGAGTACCACCCGATGCTGAAGCAGTACCCGCTGGAAGACCAGACAAGGGAAGACAAGATAGATACTTATTTCGGACGTTAAGCCAATTCGCTGTTGCCTGTCTGGCACCTGTTAAGGCGGGATACAGCACATAACAAAGGATATACATAATGGCTACTGAAAATAAAACCGCAGAGCTCACCGAGCTGGAGCAGTTCCGCAAAGACCACGGACTTGCTTTGCAGGACGAGCAGCAACTGACTACGCTGAACCTGGGCCCAACCCACCCGGCGACGCATGGTATTTTCCAGAACATCCTTCAGATGGACGGTGAGAAGATTGTGGACGCTGTACCAACAATCGGCTACATTCACCGTGCCTTCGAGAAAATAGCAGAACGCCGGCCATTTTACCAGATCACGCCGCTGACGGACCGCATGAACTACTGCTCGTCCCCTATCAACAACATGGGGTATCACATGACGGTAGAGAAGCTGCTAGGTATTACCATACCGAAGCGTGCGCAGTACATCCGTGTGATCATGATGGAGCTGGCCCGTATTTCGGACCACCTTATCTGTAACTCTATCCTGGGTGTGGACTCCGGCGCCTTTACAGGCTTCCTGTACGTGATGCAGGAGCGCGAGCACATCTACGATATCTATGAGGAAGTATGCGGTGCCCGTCTGACGACGAACATGGGCCGCATCGGCGGGATGGAGCGCGACCTTTCACCAAAGGCCCTGCACCTGATTGGGGAGTTCCTGAAGCGCTTCCCCAAAACCTGGGCAGAGTTTGAGAAAATGCTGACCCGCAACCGTATCTTCATCGACAGAACAACAGATGTGGGTGCTATATCGGCTGAGCGTGCTTTAAACTACGGCTTTACCGGCCCTAACCTGCGTGCCACGGGTGTAGACTACGACGTGCGCGTGATGAACCCTTATTCTTCTTACGAGGACTTCGAGTTCGAAATCCCGGTTGGCTCTAAAGGCGATACCTACGACCGCTTCCTGGTGCGCAACGAGGAAGTATGGCAAAGCTTAAAAATCATTGAGCAGGCTTATAAAAACCTGCCGGAAGGCTCTTACCACGCGGATGCACCGCATTATTATCTTCCTCCGAAGAAGGACGTGTACACCAGCATGGAAGCGCTTATCTACCATTTCAAAATTGTGATGGGTGAGGCCGACATTCCGGTAGGCGAAGTGTACCATAGCGTAGAGGGCGGTAACGGAGAGCTGGGCTTTTACCTGCTCAGCGACGGTGGCCGCACGCCATACAGACTGCACTTCCGCAGACCTTGCTTTATCTATTACCAGGCATACACGGAGATGATCAAAGGCGGGCAGTTGGCTGACGCCATCCTGACGCTGAGCAGCCTGAACGTAATTGCTGGCGAGCTGGACGCATAAACATTAACTATATACCATTCAACATTGGTCAGTATGAAGTGACCAATGACAAAGAAAAATGGCAGAGACTATAAACGAAGTAAAGTTTTCTGATGCGGCCATGGCCGAAATCCAGCGCTACATCAGCCATTACCCTGAAGGTCGCCAGAAGTCTGCCCTGCTGCCTATCCTGCACATTGCGCAGGCTGAGTTTGGCGGCTGGGTAAGCCCGGAGGTGATGGACAAGATTGCTGAAATCCTGAACATACAGCCGATTGAGGTGTACGAAGTGGCTACCTTTTATACCATGTTCAACCTGAAGCCGGTGGGCAAGCATGTGCTGGAAGTATGCCGCACAGGCCCTTGCGCATTGCGTGGTTCCGATGAACTGATCAATACACTGAAGCGCAAGCTCAACATTGAGGAGGGCGAAACGACCGCAGACGGTATGTTCACACTGAAGCCGGTAGAATGCCTTGCCTCCTGCGGAACAGGCCCGATGCTGCAGGTGCGCGAACTCTACTATGAGAACCTCGACTCCGAGGAGCGTGTGGATGAGTTCCTGGCCATGATGCGCCAGAAAGAGCACGAAATACCAACCTGGGCACAGTAAGATTAGACAAAAGAAGAAGGACAAAGGAAGAAAGACCAGAGAGTACCATGCCCACCCGCGCCATTGTTGGTGCTTTTACCAACAACTAATAAAGCAACGGCCTAATTACTTGCTGGTAAAACACCAGCAAGGGCATGAAAGACTTCTATGTAAGCAAGCATTCGTCTTTTGTCCTTTGTCAAAAATTCCTTTATCATAAATAGCTATATATCCTGCTGAAATGGGACTTAAGATATTAACCGAACATATAAACGTACCCGGCATCGAAACGCTGGAGGTATACCGTAAGCATGGCGGCTACAGATCTGTAGAGAAAGCCCTGAAAACGATGTCTCCGGAAGAGGTGGTGGAAGAGGTGAAAACCTCCGGCCTGCGTGGCCGTGGTGGTGCCGGCTTCCCGGCGGGTATGAAGTGGAGCTTCCTGGCTAAGCCAGAAGGTATTCCGCGTTACCTGGTTTGCAACGCCGACGAATCAGAGCCCGGCACCTTCAAGGACCGCTGGTACATGGAGAAAAACCCGCACGGACTGATTGAGGGGATGATTACCTCCAGCTATGCGCTAGGTGCAAACACCTCTTATATCTACATCCGCGGTGAACTGATGTTTATCCTGCGCATCCTGGAGAAAGCGATTGCCGAGGCATACGCTGCCGGTTTGCTGGGCAAAAACATCCTGGGCTCCGGCTACGATCTGGACCTGCACGTGGCGCCAGGTGGTGGTGCTTATATCTGCGGAGAGGAAACAGCCTTGCTGGAATCTCTGGAAGGCAAGCGTGGTAACCCGCGTAACAAGCCGCCGTTCCCGGCAGTGAAAGGCCTTTTCCAGAGCCCGACGGTGGTGAACAATGTGGAGACTATCTCTTCTGTGCCTTGGATCGTGAACAACGGTGGCGCGGAGTATGCCAAAGTAGGTATCGGGCGCAGCACAGGTACAAAGCTGATTTCTGCCAGCGGTAACATTAACAACCCTGGTGTATATGAAATTGAGCTGGGTGTGCCGGTAGAAGAGTTTATTTACTCTGATGAATACCTCGGCGGTATCTGGAAAGGCAGACAGTTAAAAGCGGTGGTACCGGGAGGTTCTTCCGTTCCGATTCTGCCTGCTAACCTGATCCTGAAAACAGCAGCCGGAGAGCAGCGCCTGATGACGTACGAATCTTTGGCTGACGGTGGCTTTGTAAGCGGCTCTATGATGGGTTCCGGTGCCTTCATTGTCTTCGACGAAGAGCAGTGCATTGTGCGTAACACGTGGAACTACTCCCGCTTTTATCACCATGAGTCATGCGGCCAGTGTAGCCCATGCCGTGAAGGTACAGGATGGATGGAGAAGGTGCTGCACCGCATCGAGCACGGCCACGGCCATCAACAGGACATTGACCTGCTGGTAAGCGTTGCCAAGCAGATTGAAGGAAACACCATCTGTCCGTTGGGCGATGCCGCTGCATGGCCGGTTGCCGCCGCCATCCGTCACTTCCGTGACGAGTTTGAGTGGCACATTAAACACCCGAAGGAGGCAACAGCACCAGGCGCAGTTTACCGCGGCCAGCTGGATGCAGTAACAGCCTAGTTTTAGACATAAGTATCAGGACGTAAGACACAAGACTTTAATATGTCATGATTGCTTAACTTGATACTGTGCCTGACATATAAATGCTTTTTTATGTTATTCTAAAAGAACTGTAGTAGACGCCATTTTTTGCGGATCCAGAGCTTCAGAATGACCAAAAAGAGAAATAGTAATAAGTATAGCATATAAGTTTGTGTTGTTTGCCTCCCCTCGGAGAACGAACAACGAAAAACGAACAACGAAATATAAAAATGGCTAAAGTAACAATTGACGGCATTGAGATAGAGGTAGAAGATGGAACTACCATCCTGCAGGCCGCAAGAAAAATCGGTGGCAAAATAGTGCCGCCTGCCATGTGTTATTATGGACCATTGAAAGGCAGTGGCGGTAAGTGCCGTGTGTGCCTGGTAAAAGTAACACAGGGCTCTGCGAAAGACACCCGCCCTATGCCAAAGCTGGTTGCCTCGTGTATTACACAGGTGCAGGATGGCATGGTGGTAGAGAATACTACAAACGAGGAAGTACTGAATGCCCGCAAGAGCATCGTAGAAATGCTGCTGATCAACCACCCGCTGGATTGCCCTATCTGCGACCAGGCCGGTGAGTGTAGCCTGCAGGACCTTTCTTACGAGCATGGCGTGAGCGCGCAGCGTTACGAGGAAGAGCGCCGCTCTTTCAACAAAGTAGACCTGGGCCCCTACATCCAGCTGCACATGACGCGCTGCATCCTGTGCTACCGCTGCGTGTATACGGCTGACCAGATTACAGAGAAGCGTGTGCACGGTGTACTTGGTCGTGGCGATGCCGCTGAAATCGGCACCTACATCGAGAACGTAATTGACAACGACTTCTCCGGAAACGTAATTGACGTATGCCCGGTAGGAGCGCTTACTGACAAGACGTGGCGCTTTAAGAACCGTGTATGGTTCACGAAACCACTCGATGCGCACCGCGACTGCCCTACCTGCTCCGGCAAAGTAACGCTCTGGACGCGTGGCGAGGAAGTACTGCGTGTAACAGCCCGTAAAGACCAGTACAACGAGGTGGAAGAGTTTATCTGCAACACCTGCCGTTTCGATAAGAAAGAGACAAAAGACTGGACCATCGAAGGCCCACGCCACATCGATCGTTCTTCTGTTATCTCGGCAAACCATTATGAGTTGCCGGTCGTGAACGTGCCGATTGTACCAAACTTACCAGTGTCCACTAAGAAAAACCTGCCTCAGGAATAACATATGGAGTCAGTAGACCTACTATATAAAGCAATATACATTCTGGTGATTTTCGGTATCACCCTGTTGATAGCGACATACTCCACCTACTTCGAGCGGAAAATTGCAGCGTTCATACAGGACCGTGTAGGCCCTAACCGCGCGGGTCCTGCAGGTTTGCTGCAGCCGCTGGCTGATGCCGGTAAATTGTTCTTCAAAGAAGACTTCATACCTGCCAAAGCAAGTAAAGCGCTGTTCATTATTGGCCCGGGCATTGCGATGCTGGTTGCTACCATGTCCAGCGCGGTGATACCGTTTGGCGACACGCTGATTGTAGGTGGCCGTGAGATCTTTCTACAGGCGATAGAAGTAAACATTGGAGTGCTTTATATTTTTGGGGTCGTTTCGCTGGGTGTGTATGGCCTGATGATTGGCGGCTGGGCATCAAACAACAAGTTCTCGCTGCTGGGCGCCATACGCGCTGCGTCACAGAACATTTCTTACGAACTGGCCATGGGCCTTTCGCTGATAGCGGTGCTGATGCTGAGCGGCTCATTGTCGCTTCGCGAGATTGCGGCGCAGCAGGCGGGCTTTAACTGGAACATCTGGTATCAGCCACTGGGCTTTATCATCTTCCTGGTGTGTGCTTTTGCGGAGACTAACCGTACACCTTTTGACTTACCGGAAAGTGAAGCCGAACTGATTGGTGGTTACCATACAGAGTATGGTTCAATGAAGCTGGGTATGTACCTGTTTGCAGAGTACATCAACATCTTCGTAGCATCCGCCGTAATGGCAACGCTTTACTTCGGCGCTTATAACTTCCCGTTCATGGCGGAGCTACAGGTTTGGCTGACAAATGCAACAGAAAGTGCAGTTACAGCCAATAACATTGTTACACTGGTTGGTGTAGGGGTGATGTTCCTGAAGATATTCCTGTTCATCTTCTTCTTTATGTGGGTACGCTGGACGCTTCCACGCTTCCGCTATGACCAACTGATGAAGCTGGGTTGGCAGATTCTGATTCCGCTTGCCATCCTGAATATAGTGCTGACAGGCGGCGGTATTCTGCTAAAAGATTACTTATTTTAACTAATTTGAATGTTGTCAGCCGCCTTTCTGTTAAAGCAGGGAGACACACACGACGACAATCATAAGCTGAAACAAATGGAACCACTATCAAATAGAAGAAAGAATGTTGAGAAAAGGGAGATGACGTTTGCTGAAAAAGCGTATCTGCCTGCTATTGCCCAAGGACTTGGCATCACCCTGAAACACTTCTTCAAAAAGAAAGCAACCGTACAGTACCCGGAGCAAACGCGTGAACGCAGCGAGGTATGGCGCGGCCTGCACGTGCTGAAGCGCGATGAGAAGGGCGCGGAACGCTGCACGGCCTGCGGACTATGTGCCGTAGCCTGCCCGGCAGAGGCTATTACCATGACATCCGGAGAGCGTAAGGCGGGTGAAGAGCACCTGTACCGTGAAGAAAAGTATGCGGTAACCTACGAGGTAAACATGCTGCGCTGCATCTTCTGCGGATTATGCGAGGAAGCTTGCCCAAAAGCCGCTATCTTCCTGCAAGACGACAAACTGGCTCCTGCCCGTTACGAGCGCGATGAATTCATTTATGGCAAAGACCGCCTGGTAGAGCCGTTAAAAACTACTGAAACTAAATAAAACCATGTCTGATAGCCTGTTTTTCTTTCTTGCTTCGCTTACACTGCTTTGCGCCCTGATGGTAGTGATATCCAAGAACCCGGTACACAGCGTACTGTTCCTGATTATAACGTTCTTTACCATCTCCGGCCACTATATCCTGCTGAATGCACAGTTCCTGGCTGCCGTCAACATTATCGTGTATGCCGGTGCCATCATGGTACTGTTCCTGTTCGTGATTATGTTCCTGAACATGAGCAAGGAGTCAGAGCAAAAGGTAAAAACTTCCACTCTTAGCAAAATAGCAGGCACTATAGCCGGCGGTTTACTTTTTGTGGTGATGATAGCGGCTCTGAGAGACACAGAGATAGCAGGCTACAACGCCGAAACCTATAACTCGCAGATTGGTATGGTGGAAAGCCTGGGCGTGGTCCTGTTCACCGAGTACCTGCTGCCATTTGAATTAGCCTCGGTGCTTTTCCTGGTAGCTATGGTGGGAGCGGTAATGCTTGGTAAGAAAGAAACCGGCGAACAGCACTTCTAAGAAGACAGCAACCAGTACATAAAAGCGCCAGTGCAGTTACTGCACTGGCGCTTTTGCTTTATAAATGGATAACATGTTTCAAGTTTCACCTGAACAGAGCAGAAGCAGAATAATTGTTGGTGAAAACACCAACAATGGTTAAAAGCAGAAAAAGAATGGTTTTACTGTTACGCTGGTGCGGCAGCAGTAAAGTAGCCGCTACTACCGCACCTCCAACTGCAACTCCAGCAGCTCCGAGCCGCCTAAATCATCATCTGATACCACGACTATATCGTAAGTGTCGTTAGTACGGCCTTTCACCACCAGCGACTCTGCTTTGCCTTTATAGACAGAACCATCCTGGTTCGTCAATTGCACCGTTGGCACCTGTAGCGGGTTAGCGGCATCGGTAGCGTAGGGCAAGGCGTTTAAATCAATCATCCCCACCATACTTCCTTGTACTTCTCCGTCTTCAATGGCATTCTGGGTGCTTTCTACAGAGGCGGTAAATAAAAGACGGTCTTCGTGGGCATAAGCCCCGGAGAAACCAGCCACATCCCCACCCATGTCCGGAAGGGCAAAATGATACACGGCAACGGGTGGTATCTCATCGTTGTTCATCAGGAAACCTTTAAAGTCATTTGAATCAAAACGCAGCAGCATGTTACCGCCTGTTCTAAGACCACGCTGCATCATATAGGTATAGGTGTTATCTATCGACAGGCCCTCCAGGTTCAGGACGCCTTCGGCTTCAATGCGGAGCACCTGCTTTAGAAAGGTATTTAGGCGGTTGAAATCCAGCTCCTTCACCACCATACCATCCGTAATATTCACCAGGAAAGCCCTGTTACGGGCAGTGCTGGCACCGGAGCCCAGCAGCAGCAGCATCTCATTCCGGCCGTACTTGAAGTGCGCCATCCCCTCCAGGTCAGGCTTTAGCGCTTTTGGTATGCGCCCGGTGGCAAAGTCTGCCGTGTCGAAAAGCATGTGCCGCTGCACCAGGTTGTACTGCTCGTCCAGTTGATAGAGGAAAGGCGAGTCATCCCCCACTACATAGTAACTGTTTCCGACCTTTTCTATTCCAGAGGCAGAAGGCAGTTGCTGGAGAAGGCGTTGCTGTTGAACGGTGGCTGATAATTGTATATTTTTCATACGGGCTTCGGCATTGGCTAACCGTGACACGGATGGCGGATCAGATTTGCAGGCCGACAGCGCCAGAACGGTAAGCGTGAAGTAAAGGACTTGTTTCAAATTCATAGTTTTTAGGTCTGCGTCACCTTTAGCTACGGAAACACAGGCCAAAAGTATGGCAGCTGCTGCCAAAGGAAGAAAAGCAGGGCCTGCTCTGGCTGGTAAAGAACCGAAAGGCTACGTGCCACTATCAAAGAAGATTCAGATAATTTATGTTAATTTAAAAATTGGGGATAACTTTACAGCTTGATTTTAAGACTTCATTAAACCCATATTACGTTCAGGCTCCCAGAAAATGAACCACATACCTGAGGTTATCAGAACCATTCCACTTGAATATTACCTGTTCTTTAGCACAGCCCTTTTTGCCATCGGAGTTATAGGTGTACTGACGCGCCGTAATGCCATCGTGATTTTCATGTGCATCGAACTGATGCTAAACGCTGTAAACCTGTTGCTTACAGCTTTGTCGGCCTACCGTGCTGATGCCACGGCACAGGTGTTTGTATTCTTTATTATGGCAGTGGCAGCGGCAGAGGTCTGCGTCGGCCTGGCCATCATCGTGATGACGTACCGCAACATCCGCTCCACAGACGTGCAGTTGCTGAATTACCTGAAGTGGTAACAGCCCATATTTTCAATTCTGAACAGCTTAAATAACAAATATACAGATGCAAGAGATTGTAATGCCGAGTAATAACCAAGCCATGGCACTGCTCTGTTTGCTCGTTCCGTTACTGCCCTTGCTGGGCTTTATCCTGAACGGTTTAGGCAACAGGAAACTGGCAAAAGGATTGGTTAGCTTGATAGGATGCGGCACTGTGCTGGCCTCTTTCCTCATTTCCATCTTCCTTTTCCTTGATTTTACTGCCAACGGCAGCCGCGCCTACATGGTGGACTACTACGACTGGATATCCGTGGGCGACATGCGCATCGGCTTCTCCTTCCTCATCGACCAGCTTACGCTGTTCATGATGCTGATGGTAACCGGTATCGGTTTCTTCATTCACCTGTACTCTGCCGGCTATATGAGCCACGACGAGAACTTTGGCAAGTTCTTCTCCTTCATCAACCTCTTCATGTTCTCAATGCTGCTGCTGGTGATGGGCTCTAACTATGTGCTGATGTTTGTAGGCTGGGAAGGTGTAGGGCTTTGCTCTTACCTCCTGATTGGCTTCTGGAACAGGAACGTTAGCTATAACAATGCCGCTAAAAAAGCCTTCGTGATGAACCGTATCGGTGACCTAGGCTTCCTGCTGGGCATCTTCCTTATTTTTATGACCTTCGGCAGCGTAAGCTATCCGCAGGTGTTTATACAGGCAGCACAGTATGCCGGCGGCGTAGACTCAGCGGTGATGATTACGATTACGCTGTTGCTGTTTGTAGGAGCCATGGGTAAAAGTGCGCAGATTCCGTTGTTTACCTGGCTGCCCGATGCGATGGCGGGCCCTACACCGGTTTCGGCCCTGATTCACGCCGCGACCATGGTGACGGCGGGTATTTACATGGTGGTTCGCTCAAATGTATTGTATGCGCTGGCTCCTTCTACCCTGGAGGTAATTGCCATCATCGGTGCTGCTACGGCTGTACTGGCTGCTACCATTGGCCTGGTGCAAAACGACATCAAGAAGGTGTTGGCTTACTCCACCGTTTCGCAGCTGGGTTATATGTTCCTGGCACTGGGTGTGATGGCTTTCTCTTCTTCGCTTTTCCACGTACTCACACATGCGTTCTTTAAGGCACTGCTCTTCCTGGGTGCAGGTTCTGTAATTCACGCCATGAGCAATGAGCAGGATATCCGCAACATGGGTGGCCTGCGCAAGTACCTCCCCATCACGTTTGCCACCTTCCTCATTGGTACGCTGGCTATTTCCGGTATACCGCCTTTCGCCGGTTTCTTCTCTAAAGACGAGTTGCTGGCCCATACTTACCAGCATAGTACCACGCTGTGGGCGCTGGGTATGATAACCTCTTTCATGACATCTTTCTACATGTTCCGCCTGCTGTTCCTGACCTTCTTTGGAACGTTCCGGGGCACGACAGAGCAGAAAAACCACCTGCACGAGTCTCCGGCATCTATGACCATTCCGCTGATTGTGCTGGCCGTACTTTCAACTGTCGGTGGTTTTATAGGCATGCCAGAGGTATTCGGCGCAGAGCATGTGCTGGCTAACTACCTCTCTCCAATCTTTGACTTCGCCCGCATTGCCAATGGTCCTGCGCTTGCGCCCATACAGCTAGACCATGCTACAGAATACATGCTGATGGGCTTATCCGTGGCAGTAGCGCTGATAGCCGCCATCATTGCCTATGTCATGTATGTGAGCAAAAATACAGTGCCAGCGCAGGAAGGTGAGCGCCTGGGCCCTGCACACAACCTGCTTTACAACAAATACTATATCGACGAGCTGTACAATACCATCATTGTACGCCCGGTTATGTGGCTCTCCTCTTTCTTCCACCGTGTGGTGGATACGCTGGTGGTAGACGGTGTGGTGAATGGCTTCGGCAAGTTTGTGTCGGGGAGTGGCCGCACGCTGCGCTATGCACAAAGCGGCGTGATTGGTTTCTATATCCTCGTGATGGTGTTCAGCATCGTGCTGATTCTATTTTTAAACTTCTTTATCGGATAGGTTTTTAGAAGATGATACTTACAGCTATAATACTTTTCTGGCCTGCCTTAGCTGCACTGGTAGTGCTGCTCATGAAAGGGCAAGCCGCCAGAACAGTGGCTTTCGGGGCAGCCCTTATTGAGTTTGTTCTGGCGCTGGTGGCACTGGCCGGTTTTAACACAGCCAGCGGCAGCACACAAATGGCCCTGTCTTTCCCGTGGGTGGAGAGTGCCGGCATCGGGTTCACCATCGGCATGGATGGCATCAGTCTCCTGATGGTGCTGCTGACGACGTTCCTTGTGCCACTCATCATCCTTTCCTCTTTCAAGCACGCATATAAAAACCCGAACGCCTTTTACGCCCTAATCCTGTTCATGCAGTCGGGCCTGATTGGCGTATTCGTGGCCCTGGATGCGTTCCTGTTCTACTTCTTCTGGGAACTGGCCCTGATCCCGGTGTACTTTATTGCTGCCATCTGGGGCGGTGCCAGAAGAATACCGGTTACCTTTAAGTTCTTTGTGTACACCATCTTCGGCTCGCTGTTTATGCTGGCTGCTTTTGTGTACCTCTACCTGCAGACACCAGGCAATCACTCATCAGAGGTTTTCGCCTTCTACAAACTAAACCTGTCAAGCGAGTCGCAGAGTTGGATCTTCTGGTTCCTGTTTATCGCTTTTGCTATTAAAATGCCGGTGTTCCCTTTCCACACCTGGCAGCCGGACACCTATACTGAGTCTCCGACGCAGGCCACGATGTTGCTTTCTGGCATCATGCTGAAGATGGGGATTTACGGTGTGCTGCGCTGGTTATTGCCGGTGGTGCCGTACGGTGTGAGCCAGTGGGCTGAACTGGTGCTGGTGCTGTCCATCATTGGCATTGTGTACGCCTCTTTCATCGCCATTCGCCAGCGCGACCTGAAGCGCCTGATAGCTTATTCTTCAATTGCGCACGTGGGCCTGATTGCAGCCGGTATCTTTACACTGAATGAGCAAGGCCTGCAGGGCGGTGTAATACAGATGCTGAGCCATGGTATTAACGTGGTAGGCTTATTCTTCATCATTGACATCATTTTCAGCCGTACTCAGACCAGAGAAATAACCAGCCTGGGCGGTATTACGCAAACTACTCCTGCCCTCTCCATCTTCTTCATGATTCTGATGCTGGGTTCTATTGCGCTGCCGCTTACCAACGGCTTCGTAGGAGAGTTCCTGCTGCTGTCTGGTGTGTTCCAGTACAATGGCTGGTTTGGCGCCGCGGCTGGCTTAACCATCATCCTGGGTGCAGTTTATATGCTGCGCATGTTCCAGGGCGTGATGTTCGGACCGAAATCTCCGGCAACAGAGGTCTTCGCTGACCTGACCATGAACGAAAAGGCGGTGCTGATTCCGTTAGTTATCATGGTATTCTGGATAGGTTTGTTCCCGAACACCTTCCTGAGCATCTCAGAGCCTGCTGTGGGTAATCTACTGAACATCATCAGACGCTAAGCGAGAATAAAAAGAATTAAAGGAAACACGACGACATGACTTCGATCATACTTCTCTCCTTCTTCGGCATCCTGAACCTCTTTATAGGTTTTGCGAAATCAAAGAAGCCATTGCTGCCACTGGCGCTGCTGTTTCTGGCAGTAGTGTTTGGTGTAAACCTCTTTAGCTGGAACGATACCCAGAGCTATTTCAACAACATGCTCACCATCGACAATTATGCGGTGGCATTCACGGGTATCATGGTGCTGACTACCCTGCTGCTCGTACCCTTCTCACAGCGTTACGTGGACCACAGTGACGATAACTTAGCTGAGTTTTACTCTTTGCTGTTGTTCTCCCTGGTAGGCGCTGTGATGATGGTGGGTTACGAGAACATCCTGATGCTGTTCGTTGGCATCGAGATTCTTTCCATTGCCATGTACGTGCTGGCCGGCAGCGATAAAAAGAGCCTGCGCTCAAATGAAGCAGCTTTGAAATATTTCCTGATGGGCTCTTTCTTTACTGGTATCCTGCTGTTTGGTATTGTGCTGATTTATGGCGCGACCGGCACCTTCAATATCACAGAGATTGGGGCAGTGCAGGCAGCTAACAACGGCGTATTAAGCGCAATGTTCCTGCTGGGCCTGCTGATGGTCATCATCGGTATCTCATTTAAAATTTCAGCTGCGCCATTCCACTTCTGGGCACCTGATGTGTACGAAGGTTCTCCTACCTTCTTCACAGCGTTTATGTCCACTGTAGTGAAAACTGCGGGTGTGGCGGCTTTCTTTAAACTGATGGCAGCTGCTTTCGCGGCATCATATGCCACTTGGTTCCCGACACTGGTTGCTATTACCACGCTGACACTGGTTGTAGGAAATATCGGTGCGGTGGTGCAGACAAATGTTAAGCGCATGCTGGCCTACTCCAGTATCTCGCACGCAGGTTACCTGCTGATGGCGCTGGTTGCTTTCAACGAACACTCGGATTCTTCTATCCTGTTTTATTCACTGGCTTACTCTACTGCTACAGTAGCTGCCTTCGGCGTGTTAAGCATGGTAAAAGCACAGCGTGGCGGTGAAGTGTACGAGGCTTTCAACGGATTAGGCAAAACAAACCCGCTGCTGGCTTTCGTAATGACGGTTTCAATGTGCTCGCTGGCAGGTATTCCGCTTACAGCCGGTTTCTTCGCTAAGTTTTTTGTATTCGCCGCCGTGTTGCAGGACACAAACCAGGTGTGGCTGGTAGTAGTAGCCGTTATTCTGGCTGCTGTAGGTATCTACTATTACTTCCGCGTAATAATTGCCATGTACATGCACCCGGCAGAAAACTTAAAGCGACTCGAAGTGAGCAGCTTCTCCACTTTCATGCTTATCTTCATCACGGTGCTCACTATCCTGCTCGGTATAGCCCCGGCACTTGTAAGTGATATCATCTAGACCTTTTTATAAGACACAGATAAAACAAAAGCGGCTGCTCCTGAAGGGGCAGTCGCTTTTGTTTTTATGATATTTGTGCCACTGTAGCTGTACACAGAGACAAGTAAGGGAACAGCCTGTTACAAATCTCTAATCCAGATATTGCGGAAGCTGATAGGTACACTTTTATCACCGTGTGCCTGCAGTTTTATAGGGGCAGCACCATGTGGTTTATAGGAGGGCTGGCCAATATACTGTGTAGGGCCCTGCAGCTCTACATTATTTTGCACCAACACACCATTGAACATCACCGTTACCCGCGCAGGCGTCTTTACAGAACCATCTGCATTAAAAGTAGGCGCTTTCCAGAACACATCATAGGTCTGCCACTCGCCTGGCTTCCTGGTAGGGTTTGCCAGCGGGATAGACTGTTTGTAGATACTGCCCGCCATGCCGTTTACATAGGTCTTGTTGTTATAAGAGTCGAGTATCTGCAGTTCATATCCCGCATCGCCTTTGCCTGTAGAGGCCAGGAAAAGCCCGCTGTTACCCCTTGACTGCCCCTCCAAATTGATGTTCTCAGGAATACGCCATTCAAGGTGCAGTTGGTAATCTGTGAATTCCCTCTTTGTTTCAATGTTACCGGTTTCTTTATTCACAGTGAGCACGCCATCAGACACCTTCCATTGTGCCGGCTTGCTCCTGTCCTGGGTCATTACCCACTCATCCAGGTTCTTCCCATCGAAAAGGAAAATTGCATCTGAAGGTGCCTCTATCCGCACCTCCCCCGGCTGTACCTTTTTAGGTACAGGTTCCCACACTTCCGTGTCTTCTGGTCTTGCCTTTTGCTGTGCCTGTGCCATAAAAAAACTGCCTGCTAACAGGACTGTCATTACGATTTTAGATGTCATAGAATAGTGTTGAGTTATACGATCACTTAAAGTTTTATTTGCCGGTCCAGTATAGTAATCTCCCGAAGAAAGGATGTTAAGCAAGTGCTAAAGGAGTAACCTTTAGTAGAGCCGATGGCATTCTGCATCTCCGCCTCTACTATTAAGATTGCCGCTTGCTACTGCTATGATACACATTTTCAGCGTGAAGTGCAACGTGCCAATTTCAGTTCTCTTGAGGTAATGCTCTACAGGCAAGCTGTTCTCAAGCCTGCTTTATCCTGATGTGCCTTTGAAAACAGGCGGAATAAAAAAGCCTGCAACCATTTCCGGCTACAGGCTTTTAGTTTATGGTTCAGTTGCTTCCACTGAAGGAAGCTAAAAAGGAAAGCTTTCATCCTGCTACTTCTTATTACAGGTTCAGCGTCATAATAATGCTTTCGCTGTAATCAACCTGTTCTTCGGGTGCTACATCCGGGTTCTTCCCTTCTACTTTAAAGCCCGCCTTCTGGTACAGTCGTACGGCACGTTTGTTCGCCCTCTTTACCTGCAGGCAAAGTACCTGCAGCTGGTGGTTTTGCCGGGCCCATGCTATCGCCTCACGTAACATCAGGGAGCCCAAACCCTTGTTCTGATACGCCTGCAGGATGCCCATCGTGATCAAACCGGACTGGTCCTCATACGCTTCATCGCTGCCGGTCAGGTCAAGGTTACCGATAACTTCTCCTTTGTGCAGGGCAAGCAACAACAGGCTGTTCGGGTTCTGCCGCAGTTCTTTTATCCACTTCTCCTCATCAGCTACCGTGCTGTTAAGATCTTCGGGAGCCACAATCAGGTACCGGCTCGTGAGCACATATTCCCGCACGGTTTCCAGTAAGGCTTCCGAATCGGCTACTTTTCCTTCCCGGATCAGGACTTTCTCACCCGTTCTCAATTCATACTCCTGCGCTGCTACCTTCACCTGTGCGGATAAGAAATAAATGTATAATCCTACTGCTACTGCTTAAGCAGGCAGGTTTTTCATGCGGATGTGCAATTCGTTTAACTGCTCGTCCGAGATTGGCGACGGGGCATCTATCATCACATCACGGCCCGAGTTATTTTTCGGGAAAGCAATGAAGTCGCGGATAGAGTCTGCGCCACCAAATAAGGAGCAGAGCCTGTCGAAGCCAAAGGCGATACCACCATGCGGCGGCGCCCCGTACTCAAACGCATTCATCAGGAAGCCAAACTGTGCCTCTGCCTCCTCGGTAGAGAAGCCCAGCAGCCGGAACATCTGCTCCTGCAGCCTGCGGTCGTGGATACGGATAGAACCGCCTCCTACTTCCACACCGTTGATTACCATGTCGTAAGCGTTGGCGCGAATGTCCCCTGGCCTGTCATCGATGAGTGCAAGGTCCTCAGGCTTCGGCGAAGTGAACGGGTGGTGCATGGCGTGGTAACGCTGCGTCTCCTCGTCCCACTCCAGCAGCGGAAAATCTACTACCCACAGCGGCGAGAACACGTTCTTATCACGCAGGCCAAGCTGCTCTCCCATTTCCAGGCGCAGCTCGTTCAAGGCCTTACGTGTTTTATCAGCATTACCTGCTAAAATAAGCAAGAGGTCACCAGGTTTGGCATCAAAGGCTGTGCCCCATGCGTCCAGGTCCTCAGCTGTAAAGAATTTATCTACAGAAGATTTGATACTGCCGTCCTCGTTTACGCGGGCATACACCAGCCCAGTGGCACCTACCTGCGGGCGCTTCACAAAGTTTGTCAGTTCGTCAAGCTGCTTGCGGGTATAAGAGGCGGCACCTTTCGCATTGATGCCCACTACCAGTTCCGCGTTGTCGAATACAGGGAAGCCTTTTTGCTGAGCAAGTGCATTTAACTCCACGAAACGCATATCGAAACGCGTATCCGGTTTGTCAGAGCCGTAGAACTTCATGGCGTCGGCATACGTCATGCGCGGCAGCTTGTCGATGTGGATGCCTTTTACCGTGGCAAACATATGCTTGATGAAGCCTTCAAACGTGTTCAGGATATCTTCCTGCGTCACAAAAGACATCTCACAGTCTATCTGCGTAAACTCCGGCTGGCGGTCAGCACGAAGATCTTCGTCACGGAAGCACTTCACAATCTGGAAATACTTGTCGAAGCCTGATACCATCAGCAGCTGCTTAAACGTTTGCGGCGACTGTGGCAGGGCGTAAAACTCACCCGGATTCATGCGGCTTGGCACTACAAAGTCACGGGCACCCTCCGGCGTAGACTTAATCAGCACCGGCGTCTCCACCTCAATAAAGTACTGGCCGTCCAGGTAGTTGCGGGCTTCGCGCATCATGCGGTGGCGCAGCTCCAGGTTGCGGCGCACCGGCGTACGGCGCAGGTCAAGGTAGCGGTACTTCATGCGCAGGTCATCACCGCCATCTGTCTCGTCTTCTATCAGGAATGGAGGCAGCTTGGCAGCATTCAGCACCTCCAGCTTCGTTACTTTTACCTCTATATCGCCTGTAGGTATTTTATCGTTCTTCGAGAAACGCTCAATCACACTTCCGGTCGCTCGCACTACATACTCCCGACCTAAATCACGGGCCTGCTCTAATATGGCAGGAGGTGTAACACCTTCTTCAAAAGAGAGCTGCGTAATACCATAGCGGTCGCGGAGATCCACCCATGCCATGCCGCCTTTGTCGCGCACACGCTGTACCCAGCCTGTCAGGATTACCTCTTCATTTACATTGTTAAGGCGGAGTTCGCCGCAAGTATGTGTTCTGAGCATAGTTTAATTCAATGAATGTGTTCGTGCAAATGTACTAATTTGTAAGCTACTATGAATTGGAAAGATGTTAGTCGAGCATCTGGCGCATAGTGGCCACATCGTTTACCTGGATGGCGTCGGGCTCCATGGCTATCATCTTAGAGATACGGGAGTAAGACTTACCACCAAACAGCACTACCAGGAGCCCTTTTTGCTTTGCCTGGCGCACCTGCTCTGCATTTATATCCCTGCCGTTGGCGCAAATGCCTTGAAACTCACGTTCCAGCACCGTCTGTATAGCTTGCTCATGGTCTCCTCCCGTGTCTATAACCAACACCGCTTCCGGCTCCTCTTCCCGGAAAGCCTCCAGGAAATCAGGATTGGGAGAGATGAAAGCCAGTTTCTGCAGCGGGTAGTTGTACTGGCGCAACATAGCCATCAGCGTTTGAGCGTAGAGGGCATGGCGAGAGGCATCGTGATTGCGCAGGTCGAGGTGCAGGTACGGCTTTTCCGGGTAGGTGCTGAGGAGCTTTAGCAACTCTTCCAGGGTAATGATTTTCTCGTCGTGAAACAGGTCGTAAGGAAAGCCTCCCTTATACGCCAGCCCCACCACCTTAGAGGCGGGCATGTTGTCGATGGTATCCGGCTCAGGCCACACGGTCATCGAGGCTACTGTCACGTCATGGTACAGGATGGGCACACCGTCTTTGCTCAGCTGCACATCCACTTCCAGGCCATCGGCTCCCTCCTCCATCGCTTTCTCAATAGAGGCTCTGCTATTAGGCGGCAGCGGGTTAAACGGATTGAGTGGTGAGAAAAAGGCAGAGCCAGCATGCCCCAGCAGCAACACCTCAGCCTCCTTATACCTGGAGGCATAGTAGAAATGGAGTCCCAGGGAAACAAGCACTCCAAGGCCAACCAGCAAAACCAACGCAGGCATAAACCTGTAACGCCGCTTTTTTGCCTGTTTCACCGAATACATACTTCTCCTTTTCAGATTAAAAAGACAAAGTTAACACCATTTCTTTTTAATTCCCCTTAAATTTGTGCAGTACTACGTCAGTCACATGTCAAGCTCTACGAAAACTACTGCCGGTGCAGGCGCTACAACTGAAACTCCGGCTCCGGGGCAGGCAACAACCCCATACCTGGTTCCGCTTTCTTTTATCATGCTGCTTGCCCTGCTCATACGCATGGTGGCGGCTTTCTTTTCCAAGGGATTTGCATTCAGCGACGATCATTTTGATGTTATAACAGTAGCACAAGGCTGGCTTAACGGACTCCCGATTTGGCTGAACGAGCCGATACCGCCACGCCACAGCATGCTGTACGCGCTCGCGCACTATGGCATTTTCTATGTGCTGGAGGCAGTGGGTATTTTCAGCCCGGAAACAAAAATGACAGTTGTGCGGGTGCTGCATGGGCTGTACTCCCTGCTGGTGGTATATTTTGGCTATAAAATCACGAAGTTGCTCTCGAACAGGATGAATGCCCGGCTGGTGGGGCTGATGCTGGCGCTGGTTTGGTTTATGCCTTTCATGAGCGTGCGCAACCTGGTGGAGATGGTGTGTATCCCGCCTTACCTCGCTGCCTTTTACCTGATGCTGAGACAGGACCAGGCTGTTCGAAAGCGGGTGATGCCCTATTTTTGGGCTGGTGCGCTGTTTGCCCTTGCCTTTACCATACGCTACCACACGGCTTTGTTCGGAGCCGGTGCCGGGCTGGTGCTGCTCTACCGCCGCCAGTGGCGCGAAGCAGTGGCCGTATTGGCAGGCTTTACCGTAGTCGCATTTCTGGTGCAGGGTGTCATCGATATTGTCTTTTTTGGCTATCCCTTCCATTCTGTTGTTACATATTTCCTTTACAACTCCGAGAATGCAGAGAACTTCAGCACGGGCCCTGTATACCGTTTCGCCCTCACCATTCTTGGTTTCCTCGTGCCTCCGGTCAGTGTATTCCTGGTGCTGGGTTACGCCCGCACCGCCCGGCTGGCCCCAAAGCTGTTCTGGGCAGGACTGCTCTTTTTTGTGGCACACTCGCTGTTTCCGAACAAGCAGGAGCGCTTTATTCTTCCCCTGTTTCCGTTGATCATGATTTTAGGGGTTATCGGCTGGCAGCAGTTTGTGCAGACGTCCTCGTTCTGGCACCGCCGCCGTAAGCTGCTGGCCTGGAGCTGGGGCTTTTTCTGGACGTTGAACATACTGGCTACAGTAGGCATGGCTTTCACCTATACTAAAAAGAGCCGCGTAGCCCCGCTGGTATACCTATCAGACAAACCTGACCTGGACGGTGTGGTGTTGGAGTTCGGGAACCACAGCGTAAAAAAACCACCTCTCTTTTACCTGGGCCGCCTGAGCGCTGAGTACAGGGAGTATGTACTGGATGGGGACAAGGTGTGGCAGGAGTACCTGCAGGAGCACCAGCAGCTGCCGGGCAACTTTGTGATGGCCTATACTTTTAATGAAGAAAAAACGCCTAAGGAACTGCAGCAGGAGATAAACTCTGTGGACTTTAAGCCTGATTATGTGGTGATGGTGGGGAATGATGACCAGGAAGAACGCATGGCAAGGCTTCGCAGCCTGTTCCCGAACCTGCAGCTGGAGCACACCATCACTCCTTCGCTCTACGACCAGCTGCTGCACCTGCTGAATCCGCGCGTGCACAAAGACGAGCATGTGCAGATTTTCCAGATACTGCCCTAGCTAGCCTCTTCTTACCTCGTGAAGGTATAAAAGTAATTGATGGAGAAGTTCCAGAAGAACACTATTACGATGGCACCAAACTTAGCGATATAAAAATTAAGTTTAGCGCGCTCTGTTAGCAGGTACACAATAAAGTTATTGAGCAACAATCCTATCACGGCTACAAGCAGGAACTTGGAGAACTGCCACCCTACCTCCGGGTCTGCGCTATGGAACGTCCAGATACGGTTGAGGTAATAGTTGCTGATGCTGGCAACCAGAAAGCCCAGACTGTTGGCCACATATTTGTTCCACCGCAGCCGCTCTTTTGCGATATAGGTAATACCAAAATCCAGCACCAGGCCCGAAAATCCCACTACTCCAAACTTGAGAAACTTTAAAAACAGGTTTAGTAAACTTTCAGACATTCCCCCGGACGTTACACTGCATTTAAGGCCTGGCAGTAAGGCCCTAAGATGAAAGAAGCCGCAAAAATAGCAGACTTCCGGCAGGTCACCAACTTTCCTGTTTATCTAAAGAATCCTTTTCTACTGCCAGACTCATGCTTCAAACTGGTTGATAGTTTGAGTTTCACGTTCAGACACAGATGCCCCCGTACAGCATCCTGCGGAAACAAGGCTGGACTTAAGCGAAGAAAGGAAAAACAAATTCCTGAAATAGGAGTTTACTTCGTACCTTGTAAGCTGCTAGCAAAGCAGTATGAAGCTGCACCACTTTACCCTGGACAACTAAGGGCGAAGGTGGTCAGAAAACAAACCGCGTAAAGAACAACCCTGCTTTATCAGGCATTTTATATTTCAAAGACATTGTTGGCAGCTAAAGCTCCCGGCAATAGGGCAAGCTTATTTAAAAGGGGGTAAGCCTTGTCTTTCTGCACCAAACAACCACAAGTGACGTTAAAAAAAGAAGCCATACCCGCTAGGTATGGCTTCTTTCATTATCCGCAAAAGCACTTTACGTTACTTAAACATGCCTCCCAGCTTACCGCCAAGGCCTTTGGTAAGGGAGTCTTTGATACCGCCGCCTATCAGGCTGCTCATAATATCAGACTGCCCCATGCCCTCCTGGGTTACTTTGCTGGAGAACCTGTTCATAATGAAGGTCATCACAAACGGCGCTACCTGGTTAGCTACAGAGGCCGGAATCCCCAACTTGGTAGTCAGGTCCCCGACATATCTTTGGATGGCGCTGTTTACGGCGGTGCTTTCAGTAGCACCTTTATTACCCTTTAACACATCCATAATGCCCCCAAAATCGCCACTGCTGGCGCGGTTTTTCATTTCATCCATCAGGTTGTCCTTGGCCAGATCTACTGATTTATTCGCTTTCTCAGGCTCCAGGTTATACTTGCTCTGCAACTCACCTGTCAGCTGCCCTTTCATGTTATTGATAATATCTGCAAACATAGTTTTTATGTATAGTTAAATTTTGTCCTAAACTTTTTAGTACGGGCACGAACATCCTTTGTGTGTTGTAGCAAGCACACTTCTTAGAGGAGTGCCGTATGCACCAGATAAACCACTTCTTTAATTAACGATGAACACTCGCAGAAGATATTGCAGGCACAATGAAAGCAGCACAGCTTCGTTATGGACTTTGGCAAAATAATTGCTTCAAATAAGCAATTCCTGGCCACTGCCCCCGGATTTTTAATAGCTTTGCCAACCCATATTATGAATATGCGATATTTAGCTTTTTTAGCCATTCTTTTTTTAGCTGGTGTTGCTTTTGCCCAGCCTAAACTGAAAAAAGTAAACATCAGTAAGGAGATCAGCATTATGCTGCCCCAGAACTTCACGCCCATGCCGGACGATGGCATTGCACGCCGCTACCCTGCCACCACAAAGCCACTGGCCGTTTACACCAGCCCGAATGGCCAGGTAGACTTTAGCGTAACGCAGAAAATTTCCCAGTTCAGAGCGCAGGACCTGGGCATGATGCGTGAGTTTTACAAGGCCGCCTTGATGGAAAGGCATTCCAAAATCGATTTTATCCGGGATGAAGTGACCAAAATCAAGGGCAAGGACTACATCGTTTTTGAATATGTATCCTCGGTAGAGGACGAGCGCAGCACCTCCAACCTGGCTCCTGTGCAGAAGTACAGCATTGTGCAGTATGCCATTTCAGGAAACCAGATGATGGTTTTCACGTTCCATGTGCCTTTTATGCTGAAGAGCGATTGGCAGGAGCCGGCACGTGAAATCATGAGTTCTATCAACATCAAGTAAGTGCACGGCACTTGTGCTATAAAGCCCCTCCTTTCCGGTGGGGCTTTATCATGCCATAACAAAACAGGCAGAACAATTCAGAATCATTATATTTATACTTCTAAAACCTTATGCGGCGCAATTGTTCTGAAATACATCATGCACAAAATAATCCCACCTTTCCTGTTTGTTTCCCTTTTCATCTTTTCCTGCTTCGTCAATCCTTCCCTTGCTCAGGCTCAAAGCCTTTCATCTAAAGCACAGGAAAAGGCTGCCGCTATGGCTTCCGCAGATGATGTAAAGGCTCCTCAGTTTCCGGGGGGAGAAAATGAAATGCTGAAGTTCCTGGCCATGAACACAAAATACCCTACCCGTGCACAGTTAACTAAAACAGCAGGGTTTGTGGTGATGCAGGTGACAATAGATGAAACAGGCAAGGTAAAAGACATAAAGGCAGCACACGCTGATAGCCCGCTGCTAGACAAGGAACCTTTGAGAGTGCTTAAGCTAATGCCCCGCTGGGAACCTGCCTTACATAAAGAAATTCCTGTTAGCTCCACCTACCTGTTTCCATTCCGGTTTAACATGGAAGGCGCAGCAGGAAGCAGCAAGCCCCTGCCGGAGGATTACCTGACAGAAATTTCAAGGAAGATAAAAGCAGATGCTCCTAACCACCCCGTGTTCTTGTCTGAAGAAGTTACTGTCACCGGGTTTGGTGCATCCAGATAAACTGCTGTGGTGTGCCAAACCAAAAGCCTGCGCTGTACCTGCTTTTTGATTCGTACGGCTTATGTCTTAAATTTGAAGGAGGAGGCACGTACTGCTTTCTGCTTCGGCCGCTTCATGAATAAAGCACCCGGAAACAGTTCGCCCTTTAACCGGTTATAGTCCGGGTTCCCTTTAAACAAAAACGAATGGCAACAGACTTTTTATCTATATACAGCGACGAGAACTTTATGCAGCAGGCATATGTGCAGGCACAACAGGCTTATGCCGAAGGCGAGGTTCCGATTGGCGCTGTCATTGTTTCTAATAACCGCGTCATAGCCAAAGCCTATAACCAGACCGAGAAGCTGAACGATGTGACGGCACATGCCGAAATGCTGGCTTTTACCGCTGCCTCTGAGTACTTGGGCAACAAATATCTCCACGACTGTACCCTGTACGTAACAGTGGAGCCCTGCATTATGTGTGCCGGTGCCAGCTATTGGGCACAGCTGAAGCGGGTGGTGTTCGGGGCACCCGAGCCCAAGCGCGGTTACCGCCGGGTAGGCAACCTGCTGCACCCTAAAACAGAGATGGTGAGCGGGATTATGGCACAGGAGTGCGCCGGACTGATGGCCTCTTTCTTTGCTGCTAAAAGAAATTAACTAACTTTGAGACCAAGCCGTACACTTAAAGCAAGTGTATGAACATCATTTTTCAACCATAAACCACATAAAACTATGGCTTTCGAACTTCCGAAACTACCTTACGATTACAACGCACTGGAGCCGCACATCGATGCGCGCACCATGGAAATCCACCATACAAAGCACCACCAAGCTTATACTAACAACCTGAACAATGCCATTCAGGGCACTGACATGGAGAATAAGTCTATAGAAGAGATCCTGAAGAACGTAGGTGGCAACACAGCTGTCCGCAACAACGGCGGTGGTTATTACAACCACAACCTGTTCTGGACCATCCTGTCGCCAAACGGCGGTGGGCAGCCATCCGGCGAACTGGCAGACGCTATCAACAGCGCCTTCGGTTCTTTTGATGCCTTCAAAGAAGAATTCAACAAAGCTGCGGCTACACGTTTCGGTTCCGGCTGGGCCTGGCTGTGCGTAGACAACGGCAAGCTGACTGTTTGCTCTACTGCAAATCAGGACTCTCCTATCATGGATATTGAACAGGCTTGCGGCGGCCAGCCAATTCTTGGCCTGGACGTGTGGGAGCATGCGTATTACCTGAACTACCAGAACCGTCGTCCAGACTACATCAGTGCATTCTGGAACGTAGTGAACTGGGATGAGGTATCACGCCGCTACAGCGAAGCGAAGTAGTCATTTTAAGACATCAGCTACAGACCTGAAGCGTCTGTAAGATTATGTAAAAGCCCCTCCAGCAATGGTGGGGCTTTTACAATTTACGGAGCTAACTGCCAGTACTGCGCCCTTCAGCTTCGCAGTTGGCAGAATATTCGTAAATTCGGAGGACGGAAGAGGTTCTAAGACAAAATCCCCTGCCACGGCAGCTACCATGGCAGGGGATTTTGTCTCAGCTTGATTATGCTGCTTACTGTTGCGCTACCTGTTGTCTTGCCTTGTAAGAAGCGACACCGGCATCCAGGAAGTTCACAAAGTTCTCCACATTCAGGTCGTAAGTAATTGGCTTTACCAGCACGTTCTCGTTTTCATCCATCAGCACATAATACGGCTGGGCATTTACATTGAACTTAGTTATCTGGTAGTCAGCGTACTGTTTTCCAATGGTCTTTTTCACTTTATTGTCGTAGTTGCTAGTGTACCACTCCGATTCCGGCAGCTCTGTCTTGTCATCCACATAGAGCGCAAGAATGACATAATCTTCGCGAAGCCGTTTCAGCACTGCAGGGTCTGACCACACGTTTGCTTCCATTTCGCGGCAATTCACGCAGCCATGCCCCGTAAAGTCGATGAAGATAGGTTTGCCCTGCTCGGCGGCACAGCGCTTTGCCTGCTCCAGGTCAAAATATCCTTTCAGGCCGTGTGGCAGGTGCAGGAAATCAGCATACTTCGGGGGCTCACAAAGTTGGTTCGCATCAGCAGCGACACCCGCTCCTCCCCCTCTCTGCGCGATAGTGTTTAAGTCGAAGTCCTGGGTTGTCTGCGGCGGCAGGTAACCGGCCAGTGCTTTGAGCGGTGCCCCGAACATGCCCGGTATCAGGTATACGACAAAGGCAAAGGTGGCAATTGCGAAGAACAGGCGCGGCACACTGATGTACTTCAGCTCAGAGTCGTGGGAGAACTTCAGCTTGCCCAGCAGGTAAAAGCCCATCAGTGTGAAAATCACAATCCAGAGCGCCAGGTACACTTCCCGGTCCAGGATGCCCCAATGATACACCTGGTCTGCTACGCTTAAGAACTTAAGCGCCAGCGCCAGCTCTATAAAGCCCAGCACCACCTTCACGGAATTCAGCCAGCCTCCGGATTTTGGCAGGCCACTCAGCCACGACGGAAAAACAGCAAACAAGGTGAAGGGCAGCGCAAAAGCCAGTGAGAACCCGAACATGCCCACCACAGGGCGTATGGTTTCACCTCCTGCTGAGGCCACCAATATGCTTCCTACAATAGGGCCTGTGCAGGAGAAAGACACCAGCGCCAACGTAAAAGCCATGAAGAACACGCCAATCCAACCACCTCTATCCGCCTGGGCATCTACCTTTGTAAGCCAGGAACTGGGCAGCGTAATCTCGAACATGCCAAAGAAAGACATGGCAAACAACAGGAACACCAGGAAGAACAGCAGATTCGGGAACCAGTGCGTGCTGATAAAATTAGCGCCATCGGCTCCGAATAGTTTGGCTACCACCGTTCCGATGATCGTGTAAATAGCGATAATAGATAAGCCATAGACAAGCGCTTTCAGGACAGCCTGCCCTTTGCTGCCGCTGCTGCCCGTAAAAAAGCTCACCGTCATGGGCACCATCGGGAAAACACAAGGCGTCAGCAGCGCCACCAGGCCTGAACCGAAGGCTATCAGCATAAAAGCCCAGAGGCCATCTGAGCCCGTGGCAGGCGCCGGCTCAGAGATAGCTGAAGGAACATCGCTGCCCCCTGCGGGGGAAGCCTCAGCAGTTGCGCCAAGTTCCGGAAAGGCGGTCATATCTCCTGCACTGCTCTGGGCAGCGGCAGTATCTTCAGTAACCGCTGCCTGTGTCTCCGCAGGTTGCGGTGCCGATTGCGCAGGCTCCTGTGCCGGCGCTTCCTGCTCTACCTTTACAGGCACCTTGTTAGCCGGCTGAGCTGCTGGGCTTGCAGCAGCCGTAACAGCTATCTGCTTGTTTGTGAAGGTGAAAGTATCATCAAACGGAATGCAACGGCCGTCCACGTCTGTACAAACCTGGTATTCGTAGCTGCCTTTTACTTGCAGGTCGGGCTGCAGTACGCGTATTTTCTGCCGAAACTGTGCCGTACCGGTAAAGTACGTGTACTCTCCCTCCCAGATATCGTCGTATTTCTTTTTCGGGTTGATGGGTTTTATTTTACCTACCAGCTCATAAGACGGGTGCTTCTGAAAGTTAAACTCTGTTACCATTGGTCCCAGGTCAGGGTCAAAGTCGGAGGAGTAGAGGTACCAGTCTTTGTCAATGCGAACATTGAAAATCAACTCTACCTCCTCCCCCACGGCCACCTGCTTTTTGGAGACGCCATAGCTCCAGGTAGCAGGCTTCAGCACCTGCGCCTGCACCATCACCGTTACCATCAGAAGCAACCAGGTTACCAGCAGCGGTTTTACTATGTTATTATTCATCATAGGGGTTGGTTCACTTTAGATACTAGCATTGCCTTGTACTAATTACCAGTATCATGACTGCTACAAAAATAGGTAATTTTGCACTGATCTGGCACCCGACGCTTCAGGTGCCAGATAAACAACAACTAAACAGCGCCTAACGTTACCTGCCTGGCCATATAAAACCACTCCAGTGACCACTGATGGCTTTTTGAGGTGCAGGGTGAGCGTGTTATTTTTAAGAATCCTCAAAATTTGAGCTTCTGAACAGTCCAACTCCCTCCATTCAGATTTTAGCCAAAGAACCGCCTGCTGTTTTTAAACAGGTGTTTCAAAAAACCACCTCCCTTTAGCACAACTCATTCAGTGCAACTAAAACTTAAATATTAAACAATACATATATTAAAAAATAAACATTGTCAAATACTTTCCGTAGAGAATACCAAAATTTGATCGTTTACATACAGAAGAAGAACTTTTACCATTAGAAAACATACACTCACGGACAAACACGGTTTTCTACGTAACCCTGTGAATTAAATATCAAAAACATCTTGTAATATTTACATCAGGCAAAGCATAATATAACACATCAGATATGGAAAAAACTTTACACAGCTATGTTGATTTCACTTTACGAACCGAATGTGGCAAGACGTTCGAGAATGTTTTCAAGGCCATAAAGTTAGTGCGAGACGAGAAGCACAACTTCCATATAGTTTACAGGACTTTTTCTGATGAGTATATTTACTCTTTCTGCAATCCTTTTCAGGATGAAGTTGCCACGCACGCATACAAAATAATTTCCGAGTCAGAGGCCAGGAACATCTTCCTGCCGCGCCTGTCCCAGGAAAACGCCAGCGAGTTGTTCAGCACCGCCAAGGCGACCTCTGCGCAGTTGCGCTCCTGAGTAATTTTGCATGTCTGAGAACAAAAAGGTGCTTTGCGGCACCTTTTTGTTTTTGTGGCATTTTATAAAATCTATATAGAAAACCCCTCTTACTGCCTGCACAGGCTGTTATGCACAGGTTTTCCCTACAGCAACCCATACCCTTCTGGTAAAAGCACGTATTTTAATTAATTTTACAGCTTTGCTGCTACACAACAGCAAAAACTCTCTATGGCGTTTGATATACTGTTAACCATCTTCCTGGTCCTTCTAAACGGTTTCTTTGTTGCGGCTGAGTTTGCACTTGTAAAGGTGCGATCCTCACAAATCGAACTACGGGCGCTGGCAGGCAACAGCATGGCAAAGCTAACTCAGAACATGCTCACGCACCTGGATGCCTACCTCTCGGCTACACAGTTGGGTATTACGCTTGCCTCACTGGGCTTGGGTTGGATAGGCGAAAGCGTGGTGTCTCAGATCGTGATTAACGTGATGGAGTTTTTTGGTTTCAGGGGCAGTGAGGAGCTTGCGCACCAGATTTCCCTGCCCATTTCTTTTGCCATTATCACCGTGCTGCACATTGTGTTCGGTGAGCTTGCCCCTAAATCGCTGGCTATACAGCGCTCCGAGTCTACTGCGCTGAGTGTGGCCTTTCCGCTTCGTTTCTTTTATATCTTATTCAGCCCGTTTATCTGGCTGCTAAATGGCCTGGCTAACCTTGTGCTACGCGGCATGGGCATACAGCCAACACACGGCGCTGAGGTACACACAGCAGATGAGCTTCGGCTGCTGTTTGAACAAAGTGTGGAGAGCGGCGCTATTCTGGATGCGCACCATGAACTGATTGAGAATGTTTTTGAGTTCAACGAGCGCATGGTGAAGCAGATCCTGGTGCCACGGACCAAGGTGGTTGCCGTTGATGTAAGCATCTCTGAGCAGGAACTGATGGAGCTGATCTTTAACGAAGGCTACTCCCGCCTGCCCGTATACAACGGCAACATCGACAATATTGTAGGTATCCTGTATGTAAAGGATATTCTCAGCATTGTGCGCCGGGGCGAAGCCATAAATGTAGAGGAGCTGATGCGCCCGGCTTACTTTGTGCCGGAAACAAAGAAAATAAACCTTTTGCTGAAGCAGTTCCAGCGCCGCCACATGCACATGGCCGTTGCCACAGACGAGTTCGGCGGCGTTTCAGGCATCGTGACCATAGAAGACATTATCGAGGAACTGGTAGGCGAGATACAGGATGAGTACGACGAGGAAGTACCCATTGTGCAGAAAGTCGGTGACTTTGACTTTAAAGTGAGCGGCGCTGCCACCATTTCCGATGCCAACGACTACCTGCCCTACCCGCTACCCGAAGGCGAAGACTACGAAACCGTAGGCGGCCTTCTGAACGTGATCTACGGGCAAATACCAGAGACCCTCAACGACATCATCAACTTCAACGAGTATGAAGTACGGGTACTGGAGAAATCGGAAAGACGCGTGGAGTGGGTACTGCTAAAGGTGCGCGAAGAAATGTTGAAGGGCGAGGAGGCATAGCA
The DNA here is from genome assembly GCF_054779655.1 of Pontibacter brevis. Classification (NCBI taxonomy): domain Bacteria; kingdom Pseudomonadati; phylum Bacteroidota; class Cytophagia; order Cytophagales; family Hymenobacteraceae; genus Pontibacter; species Pontibacter brevis. Next base: position 29,366 of record NZ_BAAGXV010000016.1, on the reverse strand, counting down.
GGGTTATGAAACGCCACCAGAGCCTGATACCTATCTCACGCCAGCACCACGGGGGCCTGCTCACAGCAAGGCTTTTGCAACACGGTGCCCCGCCTTACAAAGGAATGCCCACCACTGCCGTAGCCAAACGCGATTATGTACTGCAGTTTTACGAGGAGCACCTGCAGCCGCATTTCGCCCTGGAAGAAACCACTGTTTTTGCGCTTGCCGGCACTTTCTCCCTTAATCTCAAGCAACAGGCCCAACAGTTGCAGGCAGAGCACCGGCAACTGGAAGAACTGATACAGGCATTGCCGCAGGCTGCTGATATAGCACTGCCTGACAAGCTTCACGAGGTAGGGCAGCTACTGGAGCAGCACATACGGCAGGAAGAGCGCGTGTTTTTTGAGCAACTGCAACAGGAACTACCGGAAGCTGAACTGCAACGCTTAGAGAAGCAAGTGGAGCAGCACCTGGCTTAAACCAGGTCCCGGCCTGTAAACCAGCCGCTGTACATTACATAGTTGTTCGCTACCTTGTCCAGCCCTTCTACCTGCTCCGGGCTCAGCTGCTTTACTTTTTTTGCCGGTATGCCTGCATATATCCACCCGGACTCGCACACGGTATTTTCAAGCACAATAGCCCCCGCTGCCACAATACAGTTCTGCTGCACCACTGCATTATCCATCACAATAGACCCCATGCCGATTAACACATTATCCTGCACCGTGCAGCCATGTACAATGGCGTTGTGGCCGATGGATACGTTGCTGCCAATGGTGGTGGCAGCCTTCTGGTAGGTGCAGTGAATGACTGCTCCATCCTGTATGTTGGTTTTGTCCCCGATGCGGATGCTGTTCACATCGCCCCGGATGACGGCGTTAAACCAGACAGAGCACTCGTTTCCCAAAACCACATCGCCTACTATGGTGGCATTCTCGGCAATAAAACAGCCTTCGCCCATTTGCGGCTTCACACCTTTAACCGGAAGTATAACTGGCATAACTTTAATCTTGAATGATTGAATTCTGAATAACTGAATATAGGTTTGGTTTGAGAGCCCGGATGAGGAGACATGGAATCACCCCAATCACAAATTGATAATTGACACCTGTTAACTGTTAAATGGAAGCAGTCTTTTCCAGGTTCCCTTCATGTAGTTGTACTTAAGGGTGCTGGGCAGGGCTTTCCAGAAGTACTTGTTCACTTCCACCGCGAAGCTGGGCTGCATGTAACAGTTAATAGTGCAACCCTCGCACTCCGGCAGCCTTCCCTCCTGCCGCTTCAGTTCCTCCACCTCCTGTGACCGGTATAGCTCATACAGCTTCCCGTTGATAGGGTAACTTTTTGAGCCGAGGTGGTAACAGGGCAGCACCAGTTCGTTTTCCGGGGATATAACCAGCGTGGTGCTGGCAGCTTTGCAAACCGGATCTGCTATGTGGTTGCCTCCGTCGCGGCGCAGCTGCACAAACCCCTCGTTCAGGTATACGCTTTTGCGCTTGCCGAAGGCAGCCAGGTAGCTGAGTTCTTCCGCCGTCAGTTGCTCCCCGGTATCCACGGCATTGTACTCAAAAGCCGGGTTGATAATGAGCAGCAGCTTGTTGGGGAGTATGATGTTCTGGTACACCTCCTCCAGCTGGTGCAGATTGCTCCGGAACACGGTAAACAGGATATCAGGGCGCTCACCCAGTTGCTTGGCACTGGCAATAGACTCCATCACAAAATCGTAGCAGGCTACCCCTCGGCCTTTGTCGTGCGCTTCTTTTTCCGAAGAGTCGAGGGAGAAGTGCAGCATGTCGACCTTGCCCTTCAGCCGCTCAGCCAGTTTCGGGTACAACATGCCGTTGGTGGTGAGGGTGGTGATAAAACCCATGTCGTGTGCCATCCCCAGCATCTCGTCTATCTGGCGGTGCAGCAGCGGCTCTCCGCCGGTAAAGTCTATCACCTGCACGCCCAGCCGCTTCAGGTCCTGCAGGTTTTGGTGCACATCCTCCAGCGTAATGTAAGGCGACGGCTTTTCCCAAATGTCGCAGAACGAGCACTTTGCGTTACAGCGGTAGGTAACGTAGTAGTTGCAAAGCACAGGTTTGGAGGTCAGGCGCATGTAGCAAAGATAAGGTTCAAGAAGCACAATCAGCAATCTGCTTCTCTTTTCTGCTGCTGTCATTAAATCTTAGTTAGCGCTGTGGCTTTTACAGCACTAATTAGCTGGCCAAAGCAACAAATCAGCATCGAAACAGGCTACTGAATTTTACAATAGCAGGAGGTGCTAAAGCTTAACAATACTTTTATCTTTAAGGAGAAAAATATTGCCCTTATAGTTCATGCACAGTATGGGTTATTTTCAGCAAAAGCAGATGGGAAACCCTATTTCACTTATAGTGTAAACAGCAGGAGTAACACTCCTGATAGACAATGGTTAGAGGCAATTAAAATAACAGAATGAACGAGACAGAAAAAAACGAAATTCTTTCAATTAGTAAGGACCTTGGTGAAATAGGATTGGACAAACTATTAGAAGACGGCTTGTTCAAGGACATTCCAATAATTGGGACAGGAATCTCAGTAGTGAATTTAATTAATTCCGTGTCAGACAAGATTTTGTTGACTAAAATAATTCACTTCATAAGCGAACTGGGTTTAAAGAATCAAGAAGAAGTAACTGAGTTTAAAGAAAAATACTTAAAAGATAAAGACTATAGTAAGATAGGGTCTAAGATCTTATTAGTTTTGGAAAGGGCGGATAGCTTAACTAAAATTAGATGGCTTGCTAAAAGCCTTAGACTCTTTGTTTGCCGAGAAATCTCAAAAGACGAGTTTTTACGAATTTCTTCTATAATCAATACTGCCTATGTGGAAGATGTCATTCAAATTATAATTTTTGACAAACGAGAAGAAATCACCTCTCATAATGACCTAATTGATACATATATACTCGACCATCTTTTTTCAGTAGGACTTCTCGCAAACCAAGGAATTGATGGTGGAGATATGACAGGTACTAATGCGGGTACCATATATGCATTAAATAAATTCGGAAAACTGATGAAAGAAAAAATAATATAATACCCCCTAATACTGTGTAAATGCCGGCATCGGTCGATGACCTCGCGCGCCCCTTACACGAAACAGTTACTTTCTTACTTCCCAAACAATTCCAGCGCAGCGGCGCTCATTGCTTTTACACCTGTTTTAATGGTTGGCTCCGGTAGTGGCGCAAACAAAGGAGAGTGCAGCGACGGCAGTGCTTCTCCTTTCTGTTCAGCCGCCCGCACTTTGGCCGGATCTACGGCTCCTAGCCAGAACATGCAGATGGGCACTTTCTTGTCTTGGCGGCCAAAGCGGCTGAAGTCCTCCCCCACCATATTAGGCGGCATTTCTACAAGATTCTCTTCTCCGAAGCTTTTCTTTAGCACACCCACAAGCCTCTTCGTCAGGGCAGGATCGTTGATGGTGGCCGGTGTCTGTGGGTCGCGGATGCTGATAATGGGCATTTTGTTTTCAGGCAGACCGGCAGACTCTGCCAAGTTCTGGCTGATCCGGCGAATGGCGGCAATAGTTTGCTCCCGCACCTCGTCTGAGTAAGAGCGCAGCGTCAATTGCAGCTTTACTTCGTCCGGGATAATATTGTGTACGGTGCCACCGTGTATGGAACCTACTGTTACCACGGCCGGAGCAATCGGATCTAGTGTGCGGCTGACAATAGTCTGGAACGCCATCACCATCTGCGAACTGAGCACGACCGGGTCGATGGTGGTGTGTGGCGCGGCACCATGGCCACCCTGCCCGAATACGGTGATGTCCATCATATCCACACTGGCCATGAAAGCGCCTTCGCGGTAACCGATCTTGCCGGCTGGCAATGAGGCGTTGTCGTGCATGGCAATGGCATAATCAGGTGTGGGAATCTTATCATACAGTCCGGCCTTAAACATCAGGTCTGCCCCAAACCCGTTCTCCTCCGCCGACTGCGCCACCATCACCAGTGTGCCTTTCCATTTGTCTTTTGTATGCACCAGTGCCCGTGCCGTTCCGGTAAACACCGTCATGTGAATGTCGTGCCCGCAGGCATGCATCACGTTTACTTCGTTGCCTGCTGCGTTCACGCCCCTGGCTGTGCTGGCATATGGGAGGCCTGTTTTCTCCTCCAGTGGCAGGGCATCCATATCAGTGCGGATGAGGACAGTAGGGCCTTTTCCGTTCTTCAGCACCCCCACCACGCCATGGGCGCCCATTTTCTCCATCACCTCAAAGCCGAGGCTCTTCAGTTCCTGTGCCATCACCTGGGCAGTTTTCTCCTCCTGCAGCGAGAGCTCCGGGTTCTGGTGAAGCTGCTTGTAGAGCTTGTCCAGCGATGCATAATTTTTATCAGTATAAGCGCTGGCTTCTTTTAGTGCAGGAGACTGTGCATAGCTGATGCCGGCAGAAAGGGCCAGGCCCAAGAGTAAGGAAATTTTCTTCACGGGTAGCAAAATAGATTGAAGCGTAATTTACAGCTTTACCCCGACATTCACCACCTCGCCGGAAAGAGATAAGCAGCCACACTTAAGACTGTGGAATCAATTTACATGTTACAGCACAAATCAGAATATAGCTCAAGCTCCGCTTTTCCCACCTATTTCGGGCAAAGGTTAGAACACATCTTTTACTGCTGCCTTTGCCTTATGGCATAGTTGGCATAGCCCGGCTGACAAGTGCTTTTTACTGTTCGTCTATACATTCGCGCAAGTGGCACTATAAAGCAGCCGCTTCGTCTAAATTAACATATACAGTGCTGTTAAATCGCTACTTTTGTTTGATTCTAAAAGCAACGGTGTACTTGTTTAAGGTGAGATGTAAGTAAGTTACCTACCGTTAAAGTTCAGAAGCCGCACCCGGTTGGGGGCGGCTTCTGTCTTTTCATACCATTTGCTGCTCTCCCAGCGTTATGTTCTGAAAAAAGCACCTAAACAAAACGCAGGAACTATGAAGAGACTGGTGATGATAATGGCCTTGCTGGCTACCAGTGTGGCAGCAAGGGCACAACTACAGGCGGGTGTGAAAGCAGGGCTTAGCACCGCAAACGTGGAGATACAGAAGCTCCGCAACGACCCGTGGCAGTATACCAAAGCAGAAAATGTGACCGGGTACCACGCCGGTGCGTTTGCACGCCTCCAGGTAGCTGGCTTTTTTGTGCAGCCGGAGGCTATATTAACTTCCACAGGCGGCAGAATAGAAGTATCAGGTGCCGACAACATGGGCGTACGGGTGGAGGATTTTAAATTCAACCGCCTGGACGTACCGGTTATGGTGGGTTATAACTTCCTGAATGTGCTGCGTGTGCAGGCCGGCCCTGTATCCTCTACCCTGCTCAGTGCCAGGCAGGAGGGGCAGGACATCAAGCAGTACATGGAGAATGCTGACTGGGGCTTCCAGGCTGGTGTAGGAATCGACATCGGCAGCATGACAGCTGATGTGCGGTACGAGCGCATTAACCGCCAACTCACGAACACGGCCCAGCAAACCGGCATGGAGGTGCATAACCAGCAGTTCATTTTTAGCCTGGGCTATAAACTGTTCAGGTAAGGCTGGGCGACCAAAAGGCAGAAGCCGCAGGTGGTTACCACCTGCGGCTTCTGTGCTTAAATATGTCATACAACAGAATCTTCTGTACACCCCAGCGTATGGCCTGAAGTCCTGTGTCTTTTATCCTGATACGCTGGTGCAATGATCAGGGCATGTACATGTCTGCACCCGGACCGATGGGCAGGCCCAGCAGAATCCAGAGAATGAGCAGCACAACCCAGCCAATGAAGAACACCACCGAATAAGGCAGCATCGTGGAAATAACCGTACCGATACCCGCATTCCTGTCATAACGCTGTATGAAGGCGACAATGAGGGCAAAATAAGACATCATCGGTGAAATGATATTGGTTACGCTGTCGCCGATACGGTAGCCTACCTGCGTGAACTCCGGTGTATAGCCCAGCAGCATAAACATCGGGATAAAGACCGGCGCCATAATAGCCCACTTCGCGGAGGCAGAACCCATCACCAGGTTGATGAGAGCGGCCACGATGATGAACGTGATCATGAGCGGGATATCACTCAGCCCCAGCGTTTTCAGCACATCAGCTCCGTTAATAGCCAGAATCAGCCCGAGATTGGTCCAGTTAAAGTAGGCAACGAACTGCGCCGCAAAAAAGACCAGCACAATATAGGAGCCGAGGGTTTCCATTGATTTGGCCATGCCCCGCATTACATCGCTGTCGTTTTTAATGGTTCTGGCACCCACACCATAGGCTATACCCGCTATACCTGCCAGCAGGAAGATGAACGCCACGATACCAGACATGAAAGGCGAGTGCAGGATCTCGTTTGTCTCCGGGTCGCGTAGGTAACCGTTCTCCGGAATAAGCCCTCCCAGAATAAACGCCGTCATCAGCAGAATGGCAATGGTGGCGTAGAGCAGCCCGCGCTTTTCCTGTGCATTCAGCCTGTCGATGCTTTGCGGCTTTTCATCTCCCTCATACTCCCCCAACCTTGGTATCACAATTTTTTCCGTTACCCAGGTACCCAGGGCGGCAATGATGAAAGTGGACACAAACATAAAATAGTAGTTCGCCGCCGGGTTTACGGCATAGTTGGGGTCAATGATCCTGGCTGCCTCTGTAGACAAGCCTGCCAGCAGCGGATCGACGGTACCCAGCAAAAGGTTGGCACTGTAGCCACCCGACACCCCGGCAAACGCTGCCGCCAGACCGGCCAGCGGGTGGCGACCTGCCGCCAGGAAGATAACTGCAGCCAGCGGCACCAGCAGCACATATCCTACCTCTGATGCAGTGTTAGAGATAACCCCGGAGAAAACGATGACAAACGTAAGCAGGCGCTTCGGCGAGGACAGCACCACCAGGCGCAGCACCGCCCCTATCAGGCCGGTGCCCTCTGCAATGCCGATACCTAACAACGACACCAGCACCGTTCCCAGCGGCGCAAAACCGGTGAAGTTGGTGACCATGCGCGTCAGGATCATGTGCAGGCCCTCAGTGGAAAGCAGGTTTACCGGCGTCACTGTCTCGCCGGTTCCCGGGTGCACCACGGCCATGTCGAAGAGGCTGGCCACCCACGATAGGATAACCACCAGCACGGCAAAGCCGGCAAAAAGCGTGGCAGGGTGCGGCAGGGCATTGCCTATGCGCTCTACCACGGATAAGAACTTGTCGACGCCTGATTTCTTCTGTTGTAGGTCAGCCATAAGAACAGTTTAGGTTTGCTTCTCAGGAGTGTTGCAGGTTAAATGCTTCACCGCCCACTTCCAGAGGTTCCGAATTTGGCCAAAAAATGGCTGCGCCGCAAATTTTATCTTAAAAGCCCTATATTAGCCTTTCGTCCTGACATACTTGCCTATGATTCCTGCTTTACGCCCCGGCGACACCATCGCCATCCTTGCCACCGCCAGAAAAATAACTTTACCTGAAATTGAATTTGCCATCCGCACTTTCGAGCGTTGGGGGCTGAAGGTAGTGCTGGGGCAGACCATAGGCGCCAGCTACAATTATTTTGCCGGCGACGACGCTTTGCGCCTGCAGGACCTGCAGCAGATGCTGGACGATGAGCACATAAAAGCCATTGTGTGTGCCCGCGGCGGCTACGGCACCACTCGCATCATAGACCAGGTGGATTTCACAAAGTTTCAGCAGCACCCAAAGTGGCTGGTTGGCTTTAGTGATGTTACCGCCCTGCATAGCCACATCCATACCCTCGGAATTGAAAGCGTACACGCCATTATGCCCTTGCTGTTTCCTAAAGAAGGTACTGCCAGTTCCATCGAGACACTCCGGAAGGTATTGTTCCGGGAAGAGCTGGCGTATACCGTTGCACCCCATGCCCTTAACCGCACCGGTACCGGGCAGGGGCAACTGATTGGTGGAAACCTTTCGATGCTGGGAACCCTCACCGGCACCCGCTCAGAAAGCAGCACCGCCGGTAAGATCCTGTTCCTGGAAGACCTGGACGAGTACCTTTACCACATCGACCGCATGATGGTGCACCTCGACCGCAGCGGTAAGCTGGCCCAACTCTCCGGCCTCATCATCGGCGACATGAGTGATATGAAAGACCCAGCCTTACCGTTCGGCAAAACGGCTTATGAAATTATCCTGGAGCACACGGGTAAGTACAATTACCCTGTCTGCTACGGCTTCCCGGTGGGGCATGAGCCGCTGAACCTGGCATTGGTCTGTGGCAGGGAGGCGAAACTGGAGGTAAGTGAACAGGCTGCGGTGTTGCGTTATGTGGAGGACAAGGCCTAAGCTTTTCTGGACTTCTACGCCGCCTGGTCTGTTCCCTTCTGCCGCACATCCTGATAATAGTTACAGATGCTGTTGAGCACACATTCCTCACATTTTGGGCTGTAGAAAGTACAGATGCGCTGGCCGTGCCAGAACAGGTGCTTGTGGAAGTTGAACAGTTCTACAGCATCCTGCGGCAGCATCCGGAGGAGCAGTTCATGCGCCTTGTTGGCTGTTACCTTCGCCCCGATTAACCCTACCCGCTGGCTTACCCGGAACACATGTGTATCTACAGGCAGCACGGGTTTCTTAAAATTGAAAAGCAGGAGCAGCGTGGCTGTCTTCAGGCCTACACCCGGCAGATTCGTCAGCCAGTCCATGGCCTCCTCCACCGGCATGTCCTTCAGGAAGTTGATGTTAATCTCGCCCCGTTTCTCTTTTATGGTGCGGAGCGTCTGCTGTATCTGCGGCGCTTTCTGCCCGGGGTAGCGCGTGGTTTGCACAGCATCTGCCAGTTCGTCTACGTCTGCGTTCATCACGCCTTCCCAGTCGCCGAAGCGCTCCAGCATGGTGTAGTAGGCTTTTACTTCGTCGGCGTGGTTGGTGCGGTGCGAGAGCATAGTGGAAACTAGCTCGTGCATAGGGTCGCGGCGGCTGTTCAGTTCCAGGCGCTTGTAAGCCTCATTCAGCAGCTCGTGCGTCATCAGGGTCTTGTCTTCCTTCGGCAGTTTGTGGGCATCCATAGGCTAATCTTTCTCTTCCCCTACTTTACGGCAGCGCCTGCACCACTGTTCTTTTTGAATATTTCGCAAAAGATACCTCCTTGCCATTAACTTTTACCGCGAATTCAGCCCATTTACTATAAGGTCTGCAATAGTCCCTTAAAAAATATAACTATATACACAACTATTTTCACCCCTTTCCGCTATATGTCTTAATCTGTTCAATGCAGCCTATGTTGTCACATTAACGAACGTGTATGCAAATTAAATTTTTAGGGACTGGCGGAGCTTTTGATACCGACTATCGTAATTCAGCGGCAGTACTGGAGTTTCGGGGTATCAACCTGTTGATTGATTGTGGGTTTACCGTGTTCCCTACATTGGTGGAAAAGAACTTAACACAGAAAATAGATCACATCATCCTCACACATTTACACAACGACCACTGCGGAAGCCTGGCAAACCTACTGCTTTACAAACACATTGTAGAGAAGAGCAAGCGCCCGGTCATCCTTTACCCATCCGAGCAGTTTAAGCAGCAGCTTTACCAGTTCCTGCAGATACAGGTAAAGGAACCTGATAAATATGCTGAGTTTGTACCGCTAGACCAGGTAGAGGGCATTATACCTATCGATACCTATGGACAACACTCGGAGGGACTGCAAACCTATGCCTATATTTTTGACAATGACAGCCGCATTGTGTACTCCGGGGACCTGAGCAAGCCTGAAGTGCTTTTCGAAAGACTGGAACGGCTACCAGAGAAAAAAACGGCTGTCTTCCACGACATCACCTTCAATTCTGATAACACGGGCCACACCTACTACAAAAAGCTGCTGCCTTACATTAACGGCATTGACATGTACGGCTACCACTGCGACCCTACCCAAAGCCCACAGGATAATCCTATCAGGCTGGTATTCTACGAGAAAGCCCTGCTGGCGTAGCTGCTGCTGCCTTTGGCCTTTAAAAGCAAACCATGCCTTTTAGCAAAGTAGCAATTTAAAACAGCTGTTGCTGATGTGCAAGGTATTGTAAAAACGAAAGCGCCGGACACACAGCAAGTTATGCGCTGGAATGCTTGCGCTCTAAAACCTATCTTGTGATTTAAGGTTATCGCTGCAAAACAAAAAGCTTTTGCCTGAAGTACCAAAAGTTACCATGACCGCGAGACCAGATGCCCAAAGGCCTTTTCTGAGCCAACCCCTGCATATAGGCTATTGCCTGCTGTTTGCCGGGTTCTGGGTTTACACAGGACTCACCACGCCTGACCTGATGAATTGGCTGCTGGAGAATACGCTCACACTATCTGTAATCATTTTTCTGGTGGCGTTTTACCATATTTTTCGCTTTTCAGACACCAGCTACACGCTTATATTCCTGTTCCTGCTGCTGCATGTCTATGGCAGCCAGTACCAATATGCCGATAATCCGTTTGGCGAGTGGCTTAAAGAGCAATTTAACCTGCAGCGGAACCACTACGACAGGCTGGTACACCTGGGCTTTGGCCTTTTACTGGCTTACCCTATACATGAGGTACTGGCTTACGGCTTTAAAATAAGGCCCTACTGGTTGAGTTTTCTGCTCCCGGTAGAGCTTACGCTGTCACTCAGTGCCCTGTATGAGCTGGTAGAGTGGTTTGTGGCTGATATAGCATTTAGCGGCACAGAGCAGGGCATGGATTTCCTGGGAATGCAGGGCGATATCTGGGATGCGCAAAAGGACATAGCCTTAGCGTTTGTGGGTAGTTTAATAGCAATGGGAGTAGCTTTTGCCTTAAAGCGCCGGCGGCTCTCCAAAGAAGGGACCTAAGAGAGGCAAGTGCTGTCTCTTAAACGGGAAACAGGAATACCAGGCTTCTTTGGGCATTTCACAAGATCTGCCGCTTACATTCGCTCCCCTGAGAGAAACAATTATTTAGTACCCGCTGCAGTTCCTGTTCCGGTAATGGTAGTGACAGCGGTATCACCAAGCAGGCACTCGCAGGCGCTAAAGAAAGCGGTAATAAACATGCTCAGCAATGCCATGTACAAGAATTTCTTAATCATACATTTATTTCAGGTATGTTCTGATACAGCTGTCAGGCTACAGAAAAAATCACTGGCACAAAGACTTTTACGCACCCTGGTTGTAGCCTGAAACACTTCACAAAAATAGCATAGCCAGCACTTAAAATCCTTCCTTATCGCCAGGAAAAGATAATGTTAACCTATATCAACAACAGGTGGTGCGCTGCCGTAATGCCAGGTATAAAAAAAGCCAGCCGCACCTTAGGTACGGCTGGCAAAAGATCGAAACTCAGTTCCTTATTTCAAATCGCCTCGCTCTGCGGCTTTCTTCATTTCCTCATTTGCAAAGATGGCAATCTCTACACGGCGGTTCTGCTGACGTCCGGCTTCGGTAGAGTTGTCTGCAACCGGCTGGTCAAAAGCATATCCCTGAGTGGTCATGCGGCTGCGATCTACGCCCATAGAGGCAGCGTAGTCCGCCACTGCCTGTGCACGGCGCTCAGAAAGGGGCTGGTTGATTTCACGGGAACCTGTGTTATCTGTATGCCCTTCAATCAGGATGTTGGTATCAGGATACTTTTTTAATGTCTCAGCTAGCTGTGCAATTTCTGTCTTGGCAGCTGGCTGCAGCTGTGCAGAGTTTGTCTGGAACAGGATACCGGAGTTGAATGTTACTTTAATACCCTCGCCAACACGCTCCACTTCCGCATTCTCCAGGTCACGGCGAAGTTCCTCTGCCTGCTTATCCATTCTACGGCCGATAACGGCACCTGCAGTACCACCCACAGCAGCACCAATAATAGCACCTGCGGCGGTGTTACCAGCTACTCTACCAATTACACCACCTACCACGGCACCAGAACCGGCGCCAATTACACCGCCCTTTGTAGTGTTACTCGTGCCTCTGCGCTCAGAGGTAGTACCTGCCTGCTGCGAAGTATTACACGAGGTGAACAACAAGCTAAATATGGCTAATATTGAAAGGTAAATTCTAAAGTTTTTCATGATTTTCATTTTAAGTAAATTTTTTGAACAACGAAGTTCAGTGCTAAATACTACTCCTTCTTTTAAAAAATGTTCCGTTTCTGTAAGCTTCTCCGCTTATCAATCAGCACTTAAACGACTATTCCTCCTAAAGGTTAGTGCTTTAGGCGTATTATACATTTTTATATTTAACGTTCCTGCTATTTACAGGTTTTAAGTACCTGGCTACCGAAAGCTTTGCCTGGCATCGCAAACTTATAGGGGGCAGCGGTAAAAAAGCAGCGCCCGCCAACTTACGTTAAACGGACGCTACCCAAATTGAAAACAGGAAGTAATAGCAATTATTTCAGCGCACCGCTTTCGGCAGCTTGCTTCAACTCTTCGTTGGCAACAATGATTATTTCTACACGGCGGTTCTGCTGACGGCCTTCTGCCGTTGTGTTATCAGCAATAGGCTGGTCGTAGCTATAGCCTTTCGCCTGCAGGCGGGAATGCTCCACTCCTAAGCTGCGTGCATAAGCAGCCACTGCCTCTGCACGGCGCTCTGACAGCCTTTGGTTCAGTTCATAAGAACCGGTATTGTCTGTATGTCCTTCTATGATAACATTAGTACCCTGATAGTCTTTGAGTGTTTTCGCCAGTTTCTCAATGTCTCGCTTCGCATTGGCACTCAGTTCTGCTGAGTTCACCTGGAAGAGAATACCGGAGTCAAAGTTTACACGGATGGCTTCGCCTACGCGCTCTACTTTAGCGCCTTCCATGGTCTTCTCCAGTTCTTCCGCCTGCTTATCCATGCGTCGGCCAATTACGGCACCCGTGGCACCACCTACGGCTGCACCTACTATGGCACCGGCAGCTGTGTTACCTAATCTGTTGCCGATAAGGCCACCAATCACAGCGCCACCACCAGCTCCGATGATACCACCTTTTGTGGTCTTTTTCATACCGGGTTTGTCGGTCTCAGCAGTCTCAGCGGTTTTGGCTTGTGTAGTTGTTTCGTAGTCTCCGGAACCTGCTACTGGTGCTGTGGACTTGCAGGAGGCAAACAGCATGGTAGCGGCTAAAAATGAGCTAAGTGTTATGTTTGTTAATTTCATGGTCTGTATTGTAAAAGTTTGGCTAATATTCTTTTGTTGTTTTGATGTTACTAAACTTATGAAGCATGCTTAGCACACCAATTGCAACTCTCATGCCAAAACGCCACGCCCCCTGCTATTAATATTTACTTGGTAATATATTTTTCTGGTCTTATAAAGGCTTTTCGTATACAGCCCTGAAAATGAGCGGGGTCTGCTATTAAAAAAAATAGCAGACCCCGCTGATTAAATATAGGCTTACGCCTTAAGATGCTGGTGCAGTTTTACGCTTCCTGGTTTTTTCGCTTTTAGCTTTTTCTTCCTGAGCAGACGGCATCACCATGCTCAGCAGGTCTGTCAGCTTTTGCTTCATCGCCTTACGGTCTACTATAAAGTCAAGGAAGCCATGCTCCAACACAAACTCAGCACTCTGGAAGCCTTTTGGAAGGTCTTTCCCAATTGTTTCTTTGATTACGCGTGGGCCGGCAAAACCAATCAGAGCACCTGGCTCAGCTATGTTAAAATCCCCTAGCATGGCATAGGAGGCTGTTACACCACCCGTGGTCGGGTCTGTCAGCAAAGAGATGTAAGGCAGTCCCTCCTCAGCAAGCAGGGCCAGCTTAGCAGATGTCTTGGCCATCTGCATCAGCGAGAAGCCTGCCTCCATCATACGCGCACCACCTGATTTAGAAATCATCAGGAACGGCGTGCGGTTTTCGCGGGCATAGTCGATGGCACGGGCAATCTTCTCCCCCACCACTGAACCCATAGACCCGCCGATAAAGGCAAAGTCCATGCTGGCAATGGTGATGTCTTGTCCATTCATTTTACCATAGGCAGTGCGAACGGCATCTTTCAGACCGGTTTTCTTTTCCGTAGCGGCAATCCGCTGTGGGTACGGCTTTGAATCCACAAACTCAAGTGGGTCTCCGGATGTCAGGTTTTCATCCAGCTCTGTGAACTCATTGTTGTCAAACAGAATGGCAAAATACTCTTTCGAGCCAATACGATCATGGTAATCGCATTTCACGCAGGTGTGCATGTTCTTGCGGTGCTCGGCCATGCTGGTAACGGCTTTGCACTCCGGGCACTTGTACCACAACCCATCCGGTGTCTCCTTCTTCTCCTCTGTGGGCGTGTGAATTCCTTTTTCAACTCTTTTAAACCAAGGCATCATAGACAAAAGCGTGCTTGCCGCACTTTTAAATGTTGGGTATTATTCTTTGCCGGCAGCAAAGTATAAAGATGTATGCCTGCCCCAGCCCTTACAAAGGCTTTTAAAGAGGCAGGCTACAAAAATATGTAATTATCAGCAGTTGTGCTACAAATTATGCTATTGTGATCTCTTTTGCCAGATAAACGTCCTGAACCGCATTCAGCAGCTCCACACCTTCTGCAAACTCTCTCTGGAAAGCCCTTCGCCCCAGAATCAGGCCTGTACCACCGGCACGCTTGTTTATAACAGCTGTTCGTACAGATTGCTGCAGATCAGACGCTCCCTGCGATTCGCCGCCCGAATTGATGAGACCGGCACGGCCCATATAACAATTGGCCACCTGGTAACGGCAAAGGTCAATCGGATGGTCGGTGCTCAGTTCAGAATACATTCTTTTATCAGACTTGGAGAAATTGATGGCGGTGAAGCCTCCATTGGTTTCAGGTAGTTTCTGCTTGATGATATCTGCCTGAATAGTTACCCCAAGGTGGTTGGCCTGCCCTGTCAGGTCGGCCGCGACGTGATAGTCTTTTCCGTCTTTTTTGAAGCTGTTGTTGCGGGTGTAGCACCACAGGATAGTGGCCATACCCAATTGGTGCGCCCGCTCAAAAGCCTCGGCCACCTCTATAATTTGCCGCGACGACTCCTCCGAGCCAAAATAAATAGTAGCTCCCACAGCCGCCGCACCTAAATTCCAGGCTTCATCCACTGATCCAAACATGATCTGGTTGTACTTGGTAGGATAAGTCAGCAGTTCGTTATGGTTAATCTTTACGATAAACGGAATCTTGTGCGCGTACTTCCGCGACATCATGGCCAGGTTTCCAAAGGTGGTGGCCACTGCGTTGCAGCCACCTTCTATTGCCAGCTTCAGGACATTCTCCGGGTCAAAATAAATAGGGTTCGGGGCGAAGGAAGCGCCGGCGGTATGCTCAATACCCTGGTCAATGGGCAGTATTGAAATATAGCCTGAACCAGCCAGGCGGCCATGATTGAACAGCTGTTGCAGGTTGCGCAGCACCTGCGGGCTCCGGTTTGTCTGGGCAAATACCCTGTCTATAAAATCAGGCCCCGGCAAATGCAGCTGTTCTTTGCTGAAGGTTTTACTTTCATGCTGCAAAAGGCTGTCCGCATCCGAGCCAAGCATCGAAACAATGTTATCGTAGGTCATCTGTCTTAAATTTTTGAAGTGGAAGCACTATGATAGGTTAGCGTTCATAAATACAGAAGGTGCTGCGGGTGCATATTCCTGTAGCCGGACAAGACTGATGCTATCATTGCTGCCTGGCTTGTGGAGGAAGCTATCTGGAATGGCTTCCTCCAAGCTATACTATGGACCGCCTAAAAAGTTACCCGGCAACCACAGCACCAGCAACTTATAGTCAGCACTTAAATAGCTAGCAGTCAGCTATCACCTAAAAAACTGCGGACAACAACTTCCCCGTTAAGCTTCTGCCGCTTTGTCTGTTTCAGAAGGATGCGTTCCGGGTGCGCTGCTGTGGCAGGGAGTGCCATGTGGCAGGAACTAAAAAAGAAAAGCCCCTCAATAGGTTGAGAGGCTTTTGGTTGATTAAAGTCAATATTACAGGCCCTTTACGCAAAGGGTCTTCTGACAGTAGACATACATATACTTGTAGCTTTATGACGTGCGGTGGATGCAGGCTTACTACCTGCTGCTTTAACACTGTGGTATCAGATTGCTTCTTCTTTTCAGTGGCACTCCTGGCTCACCACCTTACCGTCAATAATCACGGCGCAAACATGAGTGGTGTATTCAAAAGGGTCGCCGTCAAACAGCACGACATCAGCGTCTTTGCCTTTTTCCAGTGAGCCGACGCGCTGTTCCAGGCCAATTAGCCTGGCAGGCGTAGTGGTAACGGCAGCCAGGGCCTGTTCCGGGCTCATACCGTTGGCAACGGCTACGCCAGCCTCAAACAGCAATACGCGTGCGCGCGGCACATATGCCTCAAACCCGCTTTGGATAGCAACAGGCACCCCGGCTTTAGCCAGCATGCCGGCTGTTTCAAAAGATATATTTTTGTTATCCCCTCCAGCCCGGGCCATAGTAGGGTGCAGAATAACAGGAACGCCTGCGGCCTTTATTTCATCTATTAAAAGATAAGCCTCCGCGCCTCCATCCAGTATCATATCGAGGTTAAACTCCTTTGCCAGCCTTAGGGCCGCCATAATATCGTTGGCTCTGTTCGCTGTAACAAGGGCTTTGTACTTTCTGTCCAGCACACCAGCCAGGTACTCCAGCTTCAGGTTGCGGTCCGGACGTTTACTTATGTCCGCATTGGAGGCCTTTCTTGCGTAAGCCTGCGCTGCCTGCAACTCTGCCCGCAGCATGGCCATGCCTTTCGCCGAGGTTTTAGGAGAGTTATAGTTCTCTCCTACCGTAGCCCCAAGCGTAAAGGCGATCATTTTTGTGGTATCCACCAGCGTGGCAAACCCGTCCGGCGATGTTTTTATCGTCATGGTCTGGCCGCTTACCAGGGCACCCGGTCCGTGGCCGGTGTTAATAGTCGTAACGCCATGGTTGCGCACCCACTCTACCAGTTCCTCCTGCGGGTTATAAGCGTCGAGGGCACGCAGTTCCGGCTGAATGGGAGCTGTTTTCTCCAGTTGCTGCTGGTCGGACGGAATGTTGTAAATACCTGCCAGGCCCACGGAAGTATGAGCATCCACAAAACCCGGTGTTACTACTTTTGCAGTGTAGGTTGTGTACCCCTGGGGCACCTGCACAGTATTGGCAGCACCTACCGCTTCTATCTTGCCATTGTTTATCAGCACCACGCCATTTTTCACAGGCGATCCGGCCATGGTATAAACCGTTTCGCCTTTGATGGCAATCTGCGCCTTCGCCTGCGGCATGCCCAGTATGGCCGCCGCAAACACGGCAGCGGCCAGTTGTATATTTCTTTTCATTTAGTATTCTGGAAGTTATTTAACAAGTGGCGATGAAAGCATTCAAAACCCCCTCTCCACCTCATAGCTCTGAACTTTAACTTTTAGCTTGTTAATGCGCGTGGTAGTGAAGTTCTCCATCGTAGGCATTGTAACCGCCGGTGGCAAAGGCTTTGTCTTCAGGCTTGCTGAAGTCGAAGCGTTTCTGCCCCTCTACCCACGTTTGCTCTACCCGGGTGTATACACTGAAAGGCTCCCCGTTCAACACAATGAAGTCAGCGTCTTTGCCTTTCTCCAGCGAACCCACACGGCTATCCAGTTCAAGCATTTTAGCACCTGCAATGGTTAGTGCCTCCAGCGCTTTCTCCTTGCTCATACCTGCCCGCACGCCCAGGGCGGCACCACGTATAAACAGGCGGGAGTCTGTAATACCATCATCTGTATGGAAAGCTGTGAGCACCCCGGCTTTTTCCAGCACGGCTCCGTTGGCATTGCTGATCTCTACCGCTTCTGTTTTACCGCCCGGTGAGTCGAGGGTGATGATAGAAGCCGGCACCCCGGCTTTCGCAATCTCATCCGCTGCTTTCCAGGCCTCGCTCACGTGGTGCAGCACCAGCTTAAAGCCGAACTCTTTCTGCAGCCGAAGGGCCGTGAGAATATCGTCGTAGCGGTGTGTGTGGAAGTGAACGATGCGCTGGCCGTTCAGCACCTCCACCAGTGGCTCCAGTTGCGGCTTGCGCTCCGGCATTTTATCGGTTTTGGCTTTGGCTGCCTTCACTTTGTTATTGTACTGCTGCGCATCCAGGAACAACTGACGCACCATGGCTGCCGACTTGGCTCTTGTACCCGGAAAGGGAGCCGCTTTCATAGGGTTGGTACCGTTGGCCATTTTCATGCCCCCGCAGATACCGTTCGTTACATCGTCGCAGAAGGTCAGATCGCCAATGGTTTTGCCCTCCCGCATTTTCAGGTAAACGGTTTGCCCGCTCATCAGGTGGCCGGAGCCAGGCATCACATTCACCGTGGTAATGCCCCCTGCCAGCGCACGCTTAAAGGTGTCGCTCATTGGATTAATGCCATCAATGATGCGCACATCTGGGTGCAACGGCGCAGAGGCATCTCCGCCCGAACCCTCGCCCAGGTGTGAGTGCGTGTCCACCAAGCCTGGCATCATCACTTTTCCTGTCATGTCGAACTCTACGGCACCTTTGGGCACCCGCACTTTATCAGCGGTACCCACGGCTGTTATTTTACCGTGCTGCACCACCAGTACACCGTTCTCAATCGGCTGCCCGGCTATAGGAATGATTCTGGCGCCCCTGAAGACATGCGGCTGCTCCTGTGCCATTGCCGATCCGGCGCCCAGTAATACTGCGAGTCCAAAGGTGGCCAACAATCGCTTATTGGTTATCATAAAAGTATAAGGGTGATAGTATAGGTTTATTTAGCCACACAACTTAGCCATTTTATTTTTCCCGTAAAACAACAGGTGTTAATTCCTGTTCATGTTCCTGCCAAGCCTGTTAATATCCTAAGCGCCTGAACTGCGTTATTAAAAGGACAGAGAATAACCTAACCGCAATAAACTATGAAAACAACGATGAACTCATTCCCCCAAAAGCTCTTGCCCTACGTTACTGCTTTAGTCATAGGCTTCGGTGTTTATGGCTGCGCCGCCTCCACAGAAGTAACAGGTTCCTGGAGGAGTCCGGAAGCCACTACAAAAACTTACAATAATGTAGTAGTAGCCGCCATGACAGACAATGTGCAGGCGCGCCAGGTAATAGAGGAGCAGATGCAAAACCAGTTAGCGCAGCGAGGTATAAATGCTACCAAAAGCATTGAGCTTTTCCCACCTTCTGCCAACAGGCAGGGCGGAGACCCTGATGTGATGCTACAGCGCATGCAGGGAGAGGGCTATGACGGCATAGTTACCGCAGCCGTGGTAGACCAGGAGACGGAAACACGCTATGTGCCCGGAAACTATGGCTATGCCCCAGCAACCCGCTTCGGCTGGTACAATTCTTTTAGAGGCTATTACGGGCACATGTCACCGATGGTGTACCAGCCCGGCTACTACACAGAAGACAAAGTATATTTTCTGGAGGCTAACCTGTATGATGCCCAATCAGAAAACCTTGTCTGGTCGGCACAATCCCGATCCTACGATCCAGGTACCGTTACCTCATTCGCTGATGAATTTGCGGAAGTAACGGTGAAGCAGATGGCAAGAGACAACATCATTCCTTAAGTACAGGCAAACACCGGGTACAGGAATGATTCTGTACCCTTCTGCCACCGCTTCCTGCACCGCGCTATAAAAGCAGAAAGGCATCCTTTAGGGGATGCCTTTCTGCTTTTATGAGGTTTGCCTACTCGTTGTATAACACATGCAGCACCGTTTGCCCTACTGCCTTTAGGGTGTTTTTGCTGATCACATCCAGGTTATCGCTGTGGCGGTGATGATAAGGGCCAAAGTAATCGCCGTCGGCGGCATTCATGTTGTACTCAATGATGTCAATCATGCGGATATTCCCTAGCCGGTTCACATAGTAATGATCATCTATGATAGCCGGCGCATTCACGTACTTAAAGTAATCAGAATAGCCAATTTTGTTACCTGCTTTCCACACCTTGTTTACAACTTCGCGGGCAAACTGCATGGAGTGGCCCTCGCGGGCAAAGCGGGCATTCTCGGCCCCCACCATGTCCAGCAGAATGCCATAGTTGGCCCTGTAGTTGGGTACGTGCTTGTTCTGGCTCCAGTATTGTGAGCCAAGGCACCAGGTGTCATCTTTGTAAGGCAGACTACTGTCATCTGGCTGCCCATAGTCTTCTCCGTCAAAAAAGATAAGGTCTACGCCCACATCCGGTTTCTGCTGTGCCTGATGTATGGTTCTGGCAATTTCCAGCAGCACACCAACCCCACTTGCACCGTCGTTGGCGCCTGCAATTGGTGAGTCTGGCTCGTTCTCGTCTTTGTCCGCAATAGGGCGGGTGTCCCAATGAGCGGCCAGCAACACACGGTTGGCAGCACCAGGATTGTAAGAAGCAATTACATTGCGCAGGTTCAATGTGGTGCCATCGTAAGCCTGCATCTGAAACTTCTGCTCTTTCACCTCTGCGCCATACTCCTTCAGCTTCGCCACAATCCACTCGCCGGTGGCATAGTGCGCCGCCGTATTGGGTACACGGGGTCCAAAGCTTACCTGCTTCTCTACAAGGGCATAGGCAGTGTCAGCATTAAAAGCGGGTGCCTGCACTGTTTCGGTTTCTTCCTCTCCTACCCTTACCTGTCGCGCCGCGCCGTTGTCGGCTGAGTCGCAGGAGTAAAGGGCGAGCATTCCGCATAATAGCAGTGCCAGCATGTTCAATTTATTCTTCATAAGCCCAGTCAATTCCTGTTTTAAGGTCTTTGATCACAATGCCTTGCTTTTTCAGCTCAGCCCGTATCACATCAACCTTGTCGTAATGTTTGGCCTCTTTGGCCTCTTTGTAAAACTGCAGCACCAGATCCAGCATTTCCGCCGCATCCCCCAGTGCTTCTTCCTGCAGCCCCAGCACGTTCAGCACCAGTTCCTGGTAAGTATCCCGGACGGTATCAAACGTACCCCGCTCCAGCTGCTCCATTTTAATCTGACCCAGGTTCAGGCTGTTGATTTTCTTCAGCAGGTTAAACAGCGATGCAATGGTACGGGCAGTATTCAGGTCATCGTTCAGCCCCCTGTAGCAGTCCTCCGTCAGCTTCAGTAGTTCCTCGTTCAGTTTGGCATCTGGCTCAACAGCCGCTGTGTCCTCCGGGTACTTCAGCTTTTTCAGCACATTCAATCCATTCATCAGCTTGGTGTAGCCTTTGCGGGCAGCCTGCAGTGCCTCATTGCTGAAATCGAGGGTGCTGCGGTAATGCGCCTGCAGTATGAAAAAGCGGATGGTCATGGGGCTGTAAGCCTGCTCCAGCATCTCATGGCTGCCGCTGAACAGCTCGCTCAGGTTGATGAAGTTACCCAAAGATTTCCCCATCTTCTGCCCGCCTACTGTAATCATGTTGTTATGTACCCAGTAGCGGGCCCCTTCACCGTGTTCACAACTGGCCTTGTTCTGTGCTATCTCGCACTCATGGTGCGGGAACATCAGGTCCAGTCCTCCACCGTGTATATCAAAGGTTGTGCCTAAATACTTGCGGCTCATGGCAGAGCACTCCAGGTGCCACCCGGGGAAGCCATCGCTCCACGGGGAGGGCCAGCGCATGATATGTGTAGGAGAAGCCTTTTTCCAAAGGGCAAAATCTACAGGCGAGCGCTTTTCATCCTGCCCTTCCGTGTTGCGGGTATTCCCCAGCAGGTCCTCAATGTTGCGCCCTGACAGCTTGCCGTAGTTATGGTGCTCGTTATATGCCTTTACATCGAAGTAGATAGAGCCGTTTACCTCATAGGCAAGTCCGCTGGCGAGTATCTCCTGTATCATCTCTATCTGCTCGATGATGTGGCCGGAGGCACGTGGCTCAATGTCCGGCGGCAGCACGTTCAGCTTGCGCAGTTCTTCATGGTAGATGTTGGTATAGTGCTGCACCACTTCCATTGGCTCCAGGTGCTCTAACTTGGCTTTCCGCTGTATTTTATCTTCGCCTTCGTCGGCATCGTTCTCCAGGTGGCCCACATCGGTTACGTTGCGCACATAGCGCACTTTGTAGCCCTGGTTCTTCAGGTAGCGGTATAGGATATCGAATGTAACGGCACTGCGGGCATGGCCCAGGTGCGGCTCTCCGTAAACGGTTGGTCCGCAGACATACATCCCTACAAAGGGAGCGTGCAGCGGCTCAAACACCTCTTTTTTTCGCGTCAGCGTATTGTACAGGTTCAGTTTCTGTTGCATGATAATCGAATATAAGCACCAGCAGGTGCAGCCACATCGGGCACAGTGGCCAGGTAATTCTGGCCGTTTAATGTTTCAAAACTATAAATATTGCCTGCTATCTCCTAACGCTACTCTCCCTCCTTTGGCTCCACGATATACTTAGCCGATATCGGGAAGTGGTCTGACAAAGCCATTTCATAGTGCGTCTCAAACTCGTATGCCCGAAGCCCCTCAGAGTAAAATTGGTTGTCGATCCGTAAAAAAGGCAGCGGGCCGTTATAGGTAGCTCCCAGGCCACTGCCTGCTTTCACAAAAGCATTGCTCAGCTCTTTGGCCAGCTCATTGTAAGTATAGCTGAAAGGAATGTCGTTGTAATCGCCGCTAATAACGAACGGGTACGGGCAGTTCCTGAAATGCTCCAGCAGCATCTCCACCTGGTAGCCGCGCGCTATAAAGCCTTTCCGCAGGCGCCGCGCCAGGTTGCGTCCTTCTCTCCTAAAGCTTTCCTCGTCCGTTCCGATAGAGGTGTAAGTGTTCTCTATGTCCTCTGCTTTAATGCTCATAGACTGCAGATGGGCGGCATACACCCGCACCGTATCCCCGTCCATATCCAGGTCTGCCCATATGGCCCGGTTGCCGCTGGATTTCTCGGAAAAATGAATGACGCCTTTGTCTACGATAGGGTATTTGGAAAAAATGGCCACTCCCAAGTCACCGTGCTTACGGCTGGAACTTGCTGCGGAGAAGAACTCCACTTTACCGTGGCGTGTGCCTATCCTGTTAATAATGTTATAATTATATTCCTTAGACTTAGGGTTGCTGAAAAATTCCTGCAGGCAATACACATCTGCCGGATGCCCCGCTACCCAATCTACCATTTCAGTGGACACGCCCGCGGTCCGCCTTTCTTTGCCTTCATAGGCTGTAAACATATGGGTATTCAGGCTCATCACATGCAGGGTTTTAGCGTCCTGTGGCGGCAGCTCCTTTACCAGGCCCAGCGGTACCAGGCGTTCATAATAGCTCCAGCCCAGCACCATCACCGCAAGGGGCAAAGCCACATACCAGGAGCGGCGCAGCGCCCAGTACACGAGGAACAGGAAGTTTAGTACCAACGCTCCGGGCAGCGAGAATGCCACAAAGCCCGCAGGCCAGAATTTATAGGGCGGCACCTGCATACACAGCACTCCCAGCAGCAACCACAACACTACTGCAATGTTGAGGAAGAGCCATATGCGTGTGCGTATTTTTTTGAAGGTATCAGACACAAGAGCAAACTTACGAATTATGACAGTATCTATTTCTATCCCACGCCTGAAGACACAAGATATTATGTTGCCGCAAAACAAATTTTGTTCCCCGGCACACTATCTCAGCACTGCCCGAACTAAATTACAGCAGCGCCTGTTACATACCAAGGCCGCGCTTTAACAGGCCTCCTGCACTGCCGGGCTTTTGCCATCGCTTCCTTGTAATTAAGTGATTCTGATAATTTAATACAGGCATTGGCAATACGCTATGTTGTTTATCTAAGGATTTTGTAGTAAATTTGTGCCATTATTTCCAAGGAGATGAGGGGACACGGGGTCCCCTTCTTTATTTCTTAACCGTTTGCTATGGCACTTACTGAAACAACCATAAGAAAAATGGCGGAGACGAGCCTGCCGGAGCAAGACCTGTTTATAGTGGATGTGGCCGTGTCTGACTCGCCCCGCCCTAAAATCACGGTGCTGGCCGATGGAGAGCAGGGCATCACGATAGACCAGTGCGCCACCATCAGCCGTCGCATTAACAAGCAAATTGTGGAAGTGTTTGGCGAGGAGTTAAGTTATGTACTGGAGGTAAGTTCACCTGGTTTGGACTTTCCGCTGACACAGCCACAGCAATTTAAACGTAATATAGGCCGTAACCTGAAGCTAAGGCTGCAGGATGGCAAAGAGAAAACAGGAAAGCTGGAGGAAGTTACTGAAACCGGGCTTAACCTGTTGGAGGAAGTTAAACAAAAAGGCAAAAAGGCAACGTATGTGCCTGCGCAAATACCTTTCGGGGAGATTGTAAAAGCAAATGTTGTAATATCTTTTAAATGATAAAATAATGAACAGTTCAGTCCTGATCGAGTCGTTCTCCGAATTCGCGAAATTCAAGAACATTGACCGCCCGACCATGATGCGCATCCTTGAGGATGTGTTTCGCACCATGATTCGTAAAAAGTGGTCTACTGACGAGAACTTTGACATCATTCTAAACGTGGAAAAGGGTGACCTGGAGATTTGGCGTAACCGCGAGATTGTGGACGACAACTCTGAAGACATCTGGGACCATGACAAGATCAGCCTTTCTGATGCCCGCAAAATTGAGCCTGACTTTGAGGTAGGCGAGGAAGTATCAGAAGAGGTGAAACTGGAAGACTTTGGCCGCCGCGCTGTACTCACAGCCCGCCAGACCCTGATCCAGCGCATCAAGGACATGGAGAAAGAACTGGTGTTCCAGAAGTACAAAGACCAGGTGGGAGAAATTATCTCCGGCGAGGTATACCAGGTGTGGAACCGCGAGGTGTTATTACTCGACCAGGAGGAAAACGAGCTATTGATACCAAAGGTAGAGCAGATACCCAAAGACCGTTACCGCAAAGGTGATGTAGTAAGAGCGGTGGTGCAGCGTGTGGAGATAGTAAACGGTAACCCAAAGATTATCCTTTCCCGTACATCGCCAGCCTTTTTGGAGCGCCTGTTCGAGAACGAGGTACCGGAAATTTACGATGGCCTGATTGCCATCAAGAAAATTGTACGTGAGCCAGGTGAACGCGCCAAGGTAGCAGTGGAGTCTTTTGACGACCGCATTGACCCGGTAGGAGCCTGCGTAGGCATGAAAGGTTCCCGCATCCACAGTATCGTGCGCGAACTGGAGAACGAGAACATTGACGTCATCAACTATACCGAGAACCTGGAGCTTTATATTCAGCGTGCCCTTAGCCCGGCTAAGATCAGCAGCATGAAGATAGACGAGGAAAACGGACGTGTGTCGGTATTCCTTAAACCAGACCAGGTATCGCTGGCTATTGGTAAAGGCGGCCAGAACATCAAACTGGCAAGCCGCTTGGTGGGCCTTGAGATCGACGTGTTCCGTGAGTCTGAGACATACGAGGAAGACATCAGCCTGGAAGAGTTCTCAGATGAAATTGAAGATTGGGTGATTGCAGAATTGAGACGCATTGGCCTCGATACAGCGAAAAGTGTGCTGGCTGTGAGCAAAGAAGATTTGCTGCGCCGCACAGAACTGGAAGAAGAGACGATTGAGGATGTGTTCTCTATCCTGCGAGAAGAGTTGGAAGAAGAAGATAACCAGTAGTTGCGAGTTGCGCTCTGTTCGTTTAATTTTGAAAGAATTACAGCAGAGCGCGGCTTTTAGTCTCTGACAAAGCAACTATATTTTTTACACAGAAATAAAAGACAGCATATTAGAACAAAATGGCAGAAGAAAAAACAAGGAGGCTCAAACAGGTTGCAACTACATTGAACATTGGTACTACTACCATTGTGGACTACCTCTCTGCTAAAGGTTTTGACGTGGACAATAAGCCCACTACCAAAATCACGGCAGAGCAGTTCAGTATGCTGGCTAAAGAATACGCTTCTTCTATGCAGGACAAGCAGGAGGCGGAAGAAATCAATATAGGCAAGAAGCCGCAGAGCAACCAGGTAATTGAGTCTGAAAAGCATCACCCTGAACCAAAGAAACAAAGCGAGCCTGAGCCGGAAATGTTGATCAAGAACAGCAACCAGCCCAGGCCGGCAGCGCCTGCACCTCAGCCGGAAGCGCCCGCTGAGCCTGCTTCCAAGTTGCCTGGCATTAAAGTGTTAGGCAAGATTGAGCTGGATGCCAAAGGTCGGCCTGTTCCGAAAAAAGCGGAACCTGCACCAGCACCGGCGCCGGCAGCTGCATCAGCTCCTGAACCAAAACCGGAACCAGCACCTGCGCCGAAGGCAGTCGAGAAGCCTGCTGCAGAAGCGCCACAGGCACCGGCACCACAGGCCGCTGCACCTGCGCCTGCACAACCTGCTGCACCGGCACTAGAGAAAACAGAAGCTCCAAAAACACCGGAGGCTCCTGTTACACCGGCACCACCAGCTGCCAAGGCTCCAGAGGCTCCTGCCAAGCCAACAGAACCGGAAGCACCTGCTGCACCACAACCTGCGAAGCCTGCAGCTGAAAAACCAGCCGCAAGCGCTCCGCAACAGCCAGCACCAGAGAAGGCGCCTCAGCAACCGGCCTCTCCTGATGCAGCGAACGACCAAGAAAATAAAAAAGACATAGAAAAGATTTCAGGAAGAGCAGACCAGTTAAAAGGTCTCACTGTACTTGGCAAAATAGAGTTGCCGACAGAATCGCGCAGAAAAGGCTCTAAGCCTGTGGCGTCATCAGACGACAAGAAAGGCAAGAAGAAAAAGCGCAAACGCATTATTGTAGGCACAGAAGGCCAGCAGGGTCAGGCACAAGGCCAGGGACCCGGGCAAGGCAATCAGCGCCCTATCGTGCCTTCGCAGCAACGAGGCGGCGGCGGAGCTCCCGGAGCACGCCCTCCAAGAGGTGGCGGCAAAGGTGGGCAAAGACCTACCACCCCAGCTAGCAGACCGGCAAAAGCAGAGGTTACTGATAAGGAAATCCAGGAGCAGATTAAAGCAACGCTGGCAAAACTTAGCGGTGGTAAAGGTGGCAGTGGCAACCGTGCCAAGTATCGTCGTGAAAAGCGTTCAGCTGTGGCTGATGCCAACGAAGAGCGCCGTATGGCGGAGCAGGCAGAGTCAAAGACACTGCGTGTAACAGAATTCGTGTCAGCTAATGACCTTGCTGCCCTGATGGATGTGAGCGTGAACGACGTCATCAAAGTGTGTATGCAGATGGGCATGTTCGTGTCCATCAACCAGCGCCTTGATGCAGAAGCCATCACGGTGATTGCAGATGAGTTTGGCTACGACGTTGATTTTATCACAACAGAAGAAGAGCAGGGGCTCGAAGATATTGGAGAGGAGAACGAGGAGGATCTGGAAGAGCGTGCACCAATCGTGACCATTATGGGTCACGTTGACCACGGTAAAACATCCCTGCTTGACTACATCCGTAACGCAAACGTTACAGCCGGTGAGGCCGGTGGTATTACGCAGCACATTGGTGCTTATAAAGTTAAAACTGAGAGCGGCCGTACTATTACCTTCCTCGATACACCAGGTCACGAAGCCTTTACGGCGATGCGTGCCCGTGGCGCCAAAATAACAGACGTTGTTATTATCGTGGTTGCTGCTGATGATTCGGTGATGCCTCAGACAAAAGAGGCCATCAATCACGCACAGGCAGCTGGCGTACCGATTATCATTGCGCTGAACAAAGTAGATAAGCCGAACGCTAACCCGGATAAGGTTAGAGAGGAACTCGCCCAGATGAACATTCTGGTGGAAGAGTGGGGTGGAAAATACCAGTCGCAGGAAGTATCCGCTAAAACAGGCCAGGGTGTTCCGGACCTACTAGAGAAGGTACTTCTTGAAGCCGAAATTCTTGAGTTAAAGGCTAACCCTGAACGAGCCGCAATCGGTACCGTTATTGAAGCCTCCCTTGACAAAGGCCGTGGTTATGTAGCTACCGTGCTGGTACAGACAGGTAAGCTGAAGATTGGCGATGTTGTACTGGCTGGCTCGCACTATGGTAGAGTAAAAGCCATGACCAACCACCTGGGTAAGAAAATGAAAGAAGCAGGTCCGTCTACACCGGTGCAGTTGCTTGGTCTGGATGGAGCACCACAGGCCGGTGACAAGTTCCTGGTAATGGAATCAGAGCGTGAGGCACGTGAAATTGCCACAAACCGTTCACAGGTACAGCGTGAGCAGAGTTTACGTACCCGAAAGCACATCACACTGGATGAGATTGGTCGTCGTCTGGCTATCGGTTCGTTCAAAGAGCTTAACGTAATTGTGAAAGGTGACGTGGACGGTTCCGTAGAGGCACTTGCTGACTCCCTGTTGAAGCTGTCTACACCTGAAGTGCAGGTAAGCATCATTAACAAAGGAGTGGGTGCCATCTCAGAATCAGATGTACTCCTGGCTTCGGCTTCTGATGCAATCATCATTGGTTTCCAGGTGCGTCCTTCGCAGAATGCACGTAAACTGGCAGAGCAGGAACAAATTGATGTACGCCTGTATTCTATCATCTACGACGCCATAAACGAGGTGAAAGACGCCATGGAAGGTATGCTGGCGCCAACACTGAAGGAAGAGATTACGGGTAACGCACAGGTGCGTGACGTCTTCAAGATAACGAAGGTGGGTACCATTGCAGGCTGTATGGTAACAGACGGCAGCATTCAGCGTAACGCCAAGGTTCGCCTGGTGCGCGATGGCATTGTAGTGCACGATGGTGAAATACTGGCACTGAAGCGTTTCAAAGATGATGTATCGGAAGTGAAACAAGGCTACGAGTGTGGTATCAGCCTAAGAAACTACAATGATATAGAGGTTGGCGACGTGATTGAGGCCTACGTAGAGAAAGAAGTAAAACGTACGCTGTAAAACAGAGCATATAGATAAACAAATCGCCCCAGCTGCAAACGCGGCTGGGGCGATTTGCTTTAAAACGTGTATGTTGTATTGTAGCTCCTGTGTTCTTTGTTCTAATGCTGTTCGGTATGGGCAACTCGCGACACAAGGCCATCAACTTAAGGTGAACAGTTACCAGACTGTCATCCTATCTTGGCCAAAGTTTCTGCAAGTGCAATTGTGGGATTCCAAGAGAAGGTTTGTCTCTGTAGCTTTAAGGGCAAAAGAAGAAGGGGAAAAGAGTAAGGCCGCTTCNAGGATTGATAAGAGAGAAAAGCAGTTCTTCTTCCAACTCTTCTAAACACAAAGATATGGAATCTGCTGAAAAACAATTAGCGTACGTGGGCATCGACATCTCCAAGGACTTCTTCGATGCGGCCCTGCCTGCAGCGGGAAAACACCGCCACCTGCGGCTGAGCAACGACAGGGCCGGCTTCGAGCAGCTGCTGCTGCAGATAAGGGAGGCCCCGGCCTGCTGTGTGATGGAGGCCTCAGGCCCCTACTACCTGCGCCTGGCCAGCTTCCTGTGTGAAAGGGGCGTGAGCGTGTCAGTGGTCAACCCGCTGTCGGTGCGCCGCTTCTGCCAGATGCGCCTGACCAGGGCCAAGACAGACAAGAAGGACGCCGTGATGATTGCCCAGTACGCCAAGGCAGAGCGGCCGGCAGCGTGGGAGCCGGAGGCGGCGCACGTGCTGGAGCTCAGGCAGCTGCAGACGGTGGCAGAGGGGCTGCAGAAGACCTTGCACCAGCACGCACGGCAGC
>NZ_BAAGXV010000015.1:0-39433 GCF_054779655.1 Pontibacter brevis | reverse complement strand
GGCACAAGGTCTTTTACCCTTTCCCATTGCTCGTTTGTCAACTCCATGAGAAACCAACATATTAACTCAAGCTGGGATTCCCATTTTTGAGATAGCCTCTAGTACCCTCATTAGTTTGTCGTTCAATTACCTTTTGGAAGAAATCGATAAAGGAAGTGGTTCTGCTTGCCTGCGAGTTTTCACTGTAGGAGGCTTGTACCTCCTTAAGAGTGGTCTCTATAATATGGTTGATTCGTTCGTAGTCAACTTCGCTGTTCTCCTTGACTTTGCCTGTCCTGGAATTCCACAGCTTTGCGGACAGCTTTTCTCCAGTGGTTACGTAAGATGATTTTCCGTTTTCAGTTATGCGAATCTTGATGATTCCAGCCTTATCTTTCTTGTTGCGCTGATAGAGTACGCTTTGTATAGTTCTCATAGTACCGTATATTTGCAGGCAGTATAGCCGTAAACCGGTTAAAAACTACTGCGAAACGTCGAGATTACTGGCGAGAACCCGTTTCAACATAACTCAAAACGTTTCTACATAAAAGGCGGGATATTTTAAATAAATCGCTGAAAATCAATCACATAGTTAGGCCTTGTAGTTCAACGGATAGAATAGAAGTTTCCTAAACTTTAGATCCAGGTTCGATTCCTGGCAAGGCCACAAAAAGTCCCTTATACAGCACGTGTAGGGGATTTTCCATTTAATTCGGACATATTTCGGACAGTAGCATCTAATTCAAGTACTGTTTTGTTTTAGTGTGCAACATAATAAGGGCGCGTGTAGGTAAGTATGTTTTACTATCATAGAAGGAATTATCTGGACAATTTCTGCACCACTACTATGGTTTAACAGCCGAAATTGCACGCTTGCAACCGCAATGAAGAACCCAACAAATACACTACGTCCCATCATGTTTGTCGGAACCGCCTCCGATGTTGGGAAAAGCGTGATTACAGCTGGCTTTTGCAGAATTTTCAGTCAAGATGGCTATACTCCGGCCCCCTTCAAGGCGCAGAACATGTCGTTGAACAGCTATGCCACGCCAGAGGGATTAGAAATAGGAAGAGCACAAGCCGTACAGGCCGAAGCAGCCGGCATACCCTGCCATACTGATATGAACCCGGTGCTCCTCAAGCCTACCACCGATAAAGCCTCACAAGTAGTACTACATGGCAAGCCTGTGGGCACACAATCTGCCTACGACTATTTCATGGGAAATAACCGTCAGGAACTGTTTGCAGAAGTAAAACAAGCCTTTGACAAACTTGCTAAACGGTACTCCCCCGTTGTGATGGAAGGAGCCGGAAGCATTTCGGAGTTGAACCTGAAGCACCGGGATATCACTAACATGCGCATGGCCCTACATGCCGGAGCCGCCACCTACCTGATTGGCGATATTGACCGGGGCGGAGTATTTGGCAGCCTTTACGGCACCATCGCGCTACTCACACCCGAGGAAAAGCAGTGCATCAAGGGTATCATTATCAACAAATTCAGGGGCGACAGCAGGTTGTTTGAGGAGGGAAGGCATATGATCGAAGAGTTATGTGGGGTGCCTGTGGTAGGTGTCCTCCCCTATTTCAAGCACATCTTTATAGAAGAAGAGGATTCTGTCTCGCTTGGAAAGAAATACAGGTCGGCTGTAGCAAGCAAGGTGAACGTTGCGGTGATTCTTGTGAATAGATTGTCGAATTTCACTGATTTTGACCGGTTGGAAAAAGATCCCCGTGTCAACCTTTACTACACTGACCTTCCCGCAGAAATAGCCAAAGCTGACATCGTAGTGCTGCCGGGCAGCAAGAATACTATTGAGGATCTTATACATATCAAGAACAATGGCGTGGCACAGGCCATTTACGAGGCCCATAAGAAAGAGAAAACAATCATAGGTATTTGTGGTGGATACCAGATGATGGGGGAAGTGGTGGAAGACCCGCATCAGGTAGAGAGTAGCATCACACACACTTCCGGACTAGGGCTTTTACCGGTTCGTACCGTTCTTCAATCAGAAAAAACCACCCAACAATGTAACTTTACCTATAGAAGTTATCCCGAGAATTGCAAAGGCTACGAGATTCATATGGGCCTCAGCACTCCCACCACGGCAGCAAGCCCTGTTAACTTTTTCACGGATGGCCGCACCGACGGTTATTTCCTGAACAAGAAATGCTGGGGTACCTACCTGCATGGGGTGCTGGATAACACATCCGTGGTGAATGATATATTATCTGATTATACATCTGTAGCTGGAGAATCCTTTGATTACCAAAAATTTAAGGAAGATCAGTATGATAAACTGGCTGCTGTTATCCGGGAACATATCGACATGGATCAGATCTACCGCAGTTTACAAATAAAGAATTGAGTACATGCTACACGGACACGGAGACGATGCCTACCGTTACAAGAGTAAGATTAGAACAGATTTCAGCACCAACGTATGGTATGGCGGTGAGCCCGCTGGCTTGAAAGAACACCTGTTTAGCCAATGGCACCTGGTACAAAAGTACCCCGAAGTTTTGGCAGAAAGTTTAAATGAGCAGGTTGCGCAGCATTACCATCTAAAGCAAGGGCAGGTACTTATCAGCAACGGCACCACTGAAAGCATATATTTAGTAGCACAAGCCTTTAGAGGCAAGAGGACAACGATTGCCTCACCTGCTTTTGCCGAGTATGAAGACGCCTGCCGGATGCATCAGCACCAAATAGAATTTGTACACTGGGACGAGCTTTATAGCATTCCCAAGTTAGAAACAGACCTGCTGTTTATCTGCAACCCTAACAACCCCACGGGCAGCGTATTTTTTCCTTTAGAAGAGCTTATCGCCAGAAACCCACAGACACTATTTGTGCTGGATGAGGCTTTCATTGAGTTTACACTGTCCATAGAAACAGCTGTTCCCCTGCTTAACCGCTATGAAAATTTACTCATATTTCGTTCCATGACCAAGGCCTTTGCCATACCCGGCTTGCGCCTGGGATACATAGTGGCCCATAAGAAACAGATTGCCCAGTTAAAAACCTTTAAATTTCCGTGGTCCGTAAACGTATTGGCGATAACGGCAGGTAAATTTATATTTGATAATTACGAGCTCTTACAATTGCCTGTCAGGCAACTGTTGAAGGACAAAGAATCCTTCGCAACTCAAATGCAACAGACAGGAGTTAAAGTACACGACAGCCACACACACTTTTTCCTGGCTGAAACAGCACATGGCACCGCCGCACAACTGAAGCAATACCTGGTTGAACAGCATGGAATTTTAATTCGTGATGCGAGTAACTTCAGAGGATTAAAAGAGACGCACTTCAGAATAGCCACGCTTGCACCAGTCCAAAATCAATTACTTATTCAGTCCCTGACGAAATGGAACAATCACTGCTCCTGATCGTTCCACTCGCCATCGGTTACCTACTGGACCTGCTGATTGGCGATCCGGAGAAATTGCCACATCCGGTGAGGGTATTCGGCAACCTTATTTACAAAGGGGAGCAGCTATTGAATAAACCGAAGCATAGGTTCCTGAAGGGTATGCTGTTGGCGCTCGGACTTTGCCTGCTGACTTTCTTTACCTTCAAAGTTGTGGGAGATCTGTTGCTTACGCTCCACCCCTACCTCTACCTTCTGTTTGCCGGCGTTTTTGTCTTCTATGGCCTGGCCAATAGAGGTCTGATAGACGAAGGAAGAGAGGTTTTCCAGGTACTGCACACACAGGGGCTGGAGGCAGGCAGAAAACAACTTTCGCGTATTGTCGGACGCGACACCTCTCAACTAACACCACAGCAAATCAGAATTGCTGTGCTCGAAACCATGTCTGAGAACCTGAGCGATGGCGTGATTGCTCCCCTGTTCTACTACGCACTGGCTGGTGTACCGGGCATGATGACCTATAAGATGATTAATACAATGGATTCCATGTTGGGCTACCGAAACGCACGATATGAGCAGTTTGGAAAGTTTGCCGCCCGTCTGGATGATGTTGCTAATTTTATACCTGCCCGCATCACAGCCATCCTCATGGCGCTGGTAAGTATGTGCTGGCAGGCCATCGTCTTTGTCTTAAAGTACGGCAACAAACATAAAAGCCCCAATGCCGGTTATCCTGAGGCAGCCCTGGCAGGCATCTTGAACTGCCGGTTCGGAGGGCCTAATGTATACCATGGTGTGCTGGTAGATAAACCCTATATTGGCGAACGAAACAGAGCAATTGAGCACAAGGAAATTTACCGTGTGAGCAGGATAAATCACAGCACCTGCTTTGTGATGGTAGCCGGCATTATGCTGCTTTCTTTGCTCTTGCAATAAAACAAGTATTACCCGGCTTAGCAGGCATGCATAAATACGTTATTTCAGGAGGGCCCGGAGCAGGTAAAAGCACGCTCCTGCAGGCATTATACCTCAAAGGATACACCGTCTCAGAAGAGGCTTCCCGACAGCTTATCATCGAGGAAACAACAAAGGGAAGTAACTGCTTACCGTGGGTGAATCTTCCCTGCTTTGCACGCAATGTATTGGAGCGGATGATACAAAATTACGAGCACGCCCATACTGCTTCGCCTATAACATTCTTTGACAGAGGTATACCGGACATTATTGCTTATCTGAAGGTGGCACAGCAGCCTGTAGATGAAGCATATTTTCATGCTGTAAAGCAATACCGGTATAGCCCGCTTGTCTTTCTTATACCTCCATGGCAGGAAATCTACGTGAATGACAGCGAACGCTGGCAAACTTTCGAGGAGGCAGTAACTTTATTCCATGCCATCAAAGACATTTACCAATCGCTCCGTTATACCATTATAGAGTTGCCCAATGCCTCGGTAGAGGAAAGGGTGAATTTTGTTATATCCCATATTTGATTGCACCTGGGAACCTCATAACAAAGGACCTTTGACTACTGCTTTAAACTTGACTTAAATCAGGTATGGCGCAAAAAATATGAGTGGTCTCTCAAATAATTACCTACTTTTGCCCCGTATTGGTTTCCCGGAAGGGAATTAATAGGGAATCCGGTGTGAATCCGGAGCAGTTCCCGCTGCTGTAAGCTCATTATTTGCTTTGTTAACCATGGCCACTGTCTGACAAGATGGGAAGGCGACAAAGCTGAGTTAGCCAGAAGACCTGCCAATAACATGAGATTCATAGCTTTCGGGTAAAAAGCTGGTGGATATATACTAGCCATATTGTATCTCCTCCGTTCATCCCCCTATAGCTATGAATGATTTTTGTTTTTAAAATCATTCAAAAGATGTATTGCTTTAATCGGCGACTAAGTAATTCAGACAAGCTCCTCCTCTTAGCTATATTGCTCTTGATCTGCTCCCACCTTCCTGCCCTAGCACAATCCGGCCAGATTAGCGGTGTCGTCTACGATATTCATCAAAAACCACTACAGGGAGTGAGCATTTTCATTTTAGGCTTGGAAAAGGAAGCCCTATCCAACGAAAAAGGGGCGTTCTCCATGCAGACAATTGCTCCCGGAACGTACGAGGTAAGCTTTTCGCTCCTTGGCTATGAGAGAAAAAGCCTTTCGGTAAAGGTAGGACCGGGTCAAAAAAAGCAACTGTCTGTCATTCTTTCGGAGAACATACTGAACCTACAGGAATTTGAAGTTACCAGCCCGGCTTTACAGGAAACAGGGTCAAATAAAATCGATAAGCTAGACCTGAGACTGCGTCCTGTAAACTCTGCCCAGGATTTACTTAAAAATGTACCGGGGCTGTTTATTGGTCAGCACGCCGGTGGAGGCAAAGCGGAGCAACTGTTTCTCAGGGGGTTTGACATTGACCATGGTACAGACTATGCCGTCTTTGTAGATGAAATGCCTGTAAACATGGTGTCTCATGCACATGGACAGGGTTATGCAGACCTACATTTTGTAATTCCGGAGCTCATAGCGAATGCCTCTTATAACAAGGGCCCATACAACACCAGGATGGGTAACATGGCTGTCGCAGGAAATGCCTCCTTCACAACCATGACCAAGCCGGGCAGAAGCTTCCTAAAGGCAGAGTATGGCAGGTTTAACAGCAGCCGCCTGTTAACTGTAATTGATTTGCTAGGAGAGAAAAAGCTCTTCACGTCTGGTTTTGAAAGTGCTTATGTAGCGGCAGAGCACGTTTACACGGATGGGTACTTTGAGAGCCCGCAACACTATCGGAGAACCAACCTTTTCACAAAATATAGTGCTACTTTGAATAATAGGTCTTTTGTAAACTTTTCCTTATCTGGTTTTCACAGCCCCTGGTATGCGTCGGGGCAGATTCCTTTGCGGGAAGTAACAGCAGGAAAGATCTCCCGGTTCGGAGCCATTGACGACACAGAAGGAGGAGCTACCTCTCGCTATAATATGAATGCCTCTCTCACAAGAGACATAGACTCAGATAAATCTATAAAACACAACCTGTATTACACTTACAACGAATTTGACTTATACTCAAACTTTACCTTTTTCCTAAATGACTCTGTGCAGGGAGACCAGATAAGACAAAGAGAAAAGAGGCACATGACGGGGTATAAGATAGCCTTCACAAGCACCGGCTCTCTCCTCTCAAAAGCTGCATTATTAGAAGCCGGTGCCGGCATCAGAGCAGACTTTATCCACAGCGGCTTTGATGAAAGTATCAGGAGAAGGATTCTGTCTACCCGTTCGGACGCTAAAATTGAAGAAGCGAACTACTACAGTTACGTAAATGAAACTATAAAATTATCTGAGCAACTCACTGTTAATGCCGGTATCAGGACAGATATTTTTAATTACGCAGTGGAAGACAGGGCCGAATCTTCAAACAACGGTCGGAATAGAATTCTACGCATCAGTCCAAAGCTAAACTTTCAGTACGATGCTTCCCCTAACCTCCAGCTTTACGTGAGAACCGGTGTGGGCATGCACTCTAATCACGCTTTTGTAGCGGTTAGCAGAATGCCGCAGAATGCTATTCCGAAGGCAGTAGGGGTAGATGTTGGTGCTAATTTTAAAATAGGCCAAAGAGCTGTTGCCAATGCGGCATTATGGTCTTTACACTTGCAGGACGAACTGGTTTATGTTGGAGATGAGCTTGTGTATGAGAACAGCGGAGCTTCAGGAAGAATAGGAGTCGATGCTTCCTTAAGGTACAACATCGCTTCCGGCTTATGGGCCGATCTGGATGTAAATTATAGCCGGGGCAGGCTGCTTGATGAGCCGGAAGGACAAAATTATATTGCGCTGGCTCCTGTACTGACATCCACCGGAGGCCTGACCTATAAGAGTAACAATAGTTTAAATGGCACGTTGCGCTATCGCTATATGGGTAAAAGAGCTGCAAACGATGACAACAGCATGCAGACAGCCCCCTATTTTCTGGTGGATGCCCAACTGAACTATACGAGACCAAAATACGAACTCGGGTTGTCATTCCTGAATTTACTGAACAGTAAATGGCAGGAAGTGGTGTATTGGTCAGGTTCCAGGCTTTCTCATGAGGCAGAGCCTGTGGATGATTTTCACTTTACTCCTGGCACTCCTCTGTTTATAAAAGCAGCCGTAACTTTCTTTTTTAGAAGATGAAATTAACCGTAAGTATACTTGGCTGCGGCTGGTTGGGCTTGCCTTTAGGTAACCATCTAAGCCAAAGGGGGTTCAGGGTAAAAGGCTCTGTTATATCGAAAGAAATGTTCCCAGCGCTGGAACAAGCTGGAATAGGCCCCTCGCTCCTTTTGCTGTCTCCCGATCTTTCAGGGGAGAATACAGAAAGCTTCTTTTCATGCGATGTGCTGATCGTGAATTTCCCTCCTGAAAGAAGGGCAGACATTGAGGAATATCTCCCTGCTCAGATTCAATCTCTTATAGAACACCTACATAAAAACAGGGTCAGCAAAGTGCTCTTTGTGAGCTCTACCTCTGTATATCCTGATCTAAACCGGGAGGTGTATGAGCATGAAGACCTGTTACCAGCAAAAGGTAGTGGAAGAGCACTCAAAGCAGTAGAGGACATGCTGCTGGAACAAAAGGAACTTGCCACCACTGTTCTCCGTTTCGGTGGATTGGTGGGGTATGACAGGTTGCCGGGCAAGTACCTTGCCTCCAAGAAAGATGTGTTGAATGCTGATGTTCCCGTTAATCTGATACACCGGGACGATTGTATCGAGATCATCTATCAAATCATCACACAGGATATATGGGGCGAGGTGTTTAACGCCTGTGCAGACGAGCATCCGCTTCGAAGAGACTATTACCACCATGCTGCCCTTCAGGAAGGTCTTGAGCCTCCTGTTTTTAGCAGCCATGGCACAAGCACTTATAAGATTGTAAACTCAGAGAAGCTAAAACTCAGCTTAAGTTACACCTTTAAATACCCGGACCCTATCAAAATGCTGATGAATGGTGTAACTTGTGTAAAGGAACTGCATCAAAATCCTGCGTAAAAGGACCGGAATACCTGTACCCCGGCAGTACAACCAATAGCAAAGTGCTTGATCCATCTTTAGAAAAGTCTGCGGGAAGGGCCTTTCGCCGAAACTGTGGGAACAGGAGGGTAAGTGAACAAAGGAGTGACAAAGCAAGGGATGAATTATTAACCATAGCAACAGCTTGATGAAAATATATACACGTAAAGGCGACAAAGGAACCACCGGAGTTTTTGGCGGCAAAAGGGAGGACAAGGATTCAGCACGCATTGAGTGCAACGGCGCGCTGGATGAAGCCAATTCGACCATTGGTTTGTTAAGAGTAAAGCTAGGTCCGGAGCATGAGTGGCAGCCAAACTTACACCGCATCCAGAAGGACCTGATGGATATGATGTCGCACCTGGCACGCCCTTCGGACTCTAACAAGGAAAACCCGAATCCAAAACCTTTGGATGGGGCTGAATTCTGTGAGCAATGGCTGGATGAACTGGAAGACAATATAAGTTCTCCCTCTGATTATTTCCTGCTTCCCGGAGGCAATGAGATCTCTGCCCTCTGCCATGTATGCAGAACGCAGATCCGCAGGGGCGAACGCCGGCTGGTTACGCTGATGAAGGAAGATCCGGCCTGCGTGGAAGATTATATCATCGCCTACGTCAATCGCCTGTCAGACCTGTTCTTTACCCTGGCAAGAGCCGAGATGGACAAAGCCGGAGTGGCAGAAGAAAAGTGGCAGCTGTTTTTATATAAAAGAAAAAAGAAACCATCAGCAGAATAGGGTTTGCATAAAATACATGGAATCTCATTAGGCCCGGGAGACCCGGAGCTCATCACGATAAAGGGTTTAAGGATACTTAAAGAGTCGGATACTATTTTCTATCCCGGCTCTCTCCTTTCGGATGGCAGGAAAGAAAGCTATGTGCTTCCGATCCTGAAGTATTATGGGTTAGAAGAATCAAAACTACAAGGCTTTTTCCTGAAGATGTCTACAGACAGATCTAAAGCGGAAGAAATTTACACAGAGACAGCCTTGGAAGTTTTTGAAGCGTTTCAGCAGGGAAAGAAAATAAGCATCGTTTGCGAGGGGGACCTTAGCTTTTATGCTTCATTCTCCTATTTACTGGAGAAGTTGCATCGATATAGCATGCCAGTAGAACTGGTGCCGGGTATTAATTCCTTTTCTTTGGGAGCTGCCAAACATCAGGTTCCTTTATGCCTGCAGAATCAGAAGGTAGCTGTTCTGCCGCGCGAAGAAAGCATTGAAAATATAGAGCAGGCCCTGCAGCACTATGACACGCTTATTCTGATGAAGATACGGTCAGGGTGGAACAGCCTCCGACAACACCTGCTAAACAAAAACTGGAGCTACTACTACTGTGAGCGTTTAGGTACAGAAAACGAGTTCATCACTTCAGATATCTCAGCATTACAGGATAGGGAAATTCCATATTTCTCCTTATTAATTATCAAAAGATGATTCAAGTTGTTGGCTTAGGCCCCGGAAGAACTGATTATTTACTACCGATAGCCAGAAAGGCCATAGAAGAGGCTGATGTTATCATAGGGTATCATTATTACTTCCAGTTTATAGAAGACTATATACAGGAAAGTACAGAATGTATTGGCAAAGAACTGAGCGAGGAAGAGACGAGAGCCGACATTGCCATTGAGAAAGCCCTTGAAGGTAATAGAGTGGTGGTGATCGGGTCTGGTGACGCGGGCATCTATGCCATGGCCTCCATTGTATATGAGAAAGTGGCCCGGTCTGGGGAAGATATCGAAGTGGAAACCATACCGGGCATCTCTGCTTTTGTTGCAGCGGGAAGTAAGTTAGGTGCTGTACTGGGACACGATTTCTGCTGTATATCCCTTTCTGACCTGATGACCCCCTGGAAGACGATCCAAAAGCGCATTGAGGCAGCAGCGTGGGGAGATTTTGTGACCTCTATCTACAACCCGAAAAGCAGAAAAAGGTATTGGCAAATAAATAAGCTGAAGTCCATTTTCCTGGGGCACCGCAACCCCAAAACCCCTGTTGCCATCTGCAAGCAGTTAGGCAGAGCGGAAGAGAATATCACACTCACCACACTGGCTGACTTGGATATTGAACTGGTTGACATGTTCAGCCTGGTGGTGATCGGTAACAGCCAGACATTCCGACATAAAAATAACCTGATCACACCAAGGGGCTACCTGAACAGGAAACCTCATACCGGCAGCGAGATACAGCAGGCCAGTTTTCAGGAAATCCTGGCGCAGCTGGAGGTAAACAAATACCCACAAGACTTTCTATGGGCCGCTATTCGCTGCATACACACGTCCGGTGATTTCGATTATATCCACTACCTGACTACTTCTGAGAACGCCATAGCAGGCTGGCACGAGTACCTGCTCAGTGGAGGCACTATTGTGACAGATGTCACCATGGTACAGGCAGGTATCACCAAAGCTTTTACAAGTAAATACGGGAATAAGGTGGTATGCCTGCTTAATGACGAGGAAACACTGGCGCTGGCCGAGAAAGAAAACCTGACACGTTCGCAGGCAGGAATAAAATTGGCTGCGCAGCGGCACCCGGAGGCACTCTTTGTGATGGGCAATGCGCCTACTGCTCTGATAGAAATCGCAGATCAGGTCAAAGAAGGCCTCATAAAGCCAGCCGGTATTGTGGGTGCTCCGGTAGGTTTTGTAAATGTAGTGGAGTCTAAGGAGCGCCTGAAGCTTCTATCTACTCCCTATGCTCTTATTGAGGGGCAGCGTGGAGGAAGTAATTTTGCAGCGGCCATTGTGAATGCCGCCTTCACGCTAAATGAAGTAAAAGCTTATCTTGGGGAAGTGATTCAAACTGAGAAATAGGAGGCTTCATGAACTTCCATGTGATAGGTATAGGTAACAGAGAGTTTAGTTTATCTCAACACTTACAGGACCTGATTTCTAAAGGCACTATCTTTAGCGGAGGGGAGCGCCATCATGCCTTAGTCAAGCATTTATTGCCGGCAGAGCACCAGTGGATTATGATAAAAGCGCCTCTGGAAGCCGTGTTCGAAAGCTATGTAAAAGCCAGTCAACCTGTTGTGGTGTTTGCTTCCGGAGATCCTCTTTTTTATGGCTTCTCCAACACATTACGAAACAAATTTCCGGCAGCAACCATCCAAATTTATCCTTACTTTAACTCCATTCAGTTACTGGCTAGCCGTGCTAGCATTAGCAGTAATGATCTCAGAACGGTAAGTGTACACGGAAGGTCCTGGCATGCTCTGGATGAGGCTGTGCTGAAGCAGGATGCTCTAATCGGTGTTTTAACGGATCAAGTACACTCCCCCGCCGCTATCGCAGAGAGGATGCTAGGCTATGGGTACTCTAACTATACTATGTATGTTGGGGAAGATCTGGAAGGGGAACAGGAGCTGGTACGGCATTTCCACTTAGAGCATGCTGCCCGGGAAGCGTTCCATATTTTGAATTGTGTGATTTTGAAAAAGGAGACACATCGGACGATTCCTTTTGGAATGCCGGATCACCTTTTTGAGGGTCTGGAGGGGCGCCCGAACATGATCACAAAAATGCCTGTCCGGCTCTGCTCCCTCCATGCACTGGAACTTGACAACAAAAAAGTATTGTGGGACATTGGCTTTTGTACAGGCTCTTTAAGCATTGAGGCAAAAATAAGATTTCCTCATCTTGCCATATACGCCTTCGAGAAAAGAACAGAGTGCCTGCAAATAATGAAGCAAAACCAGCATAAACTTGGAGCCATGGGAATAACATCTTACATCGGTGACATTTTTGAGGAAGATTTATCTCAACCTGCTGCACCTGATGCAATTTTTGTGGGAGGGCACGGAGGCAGATTAGAAGCGCTGTTACAGAAGGTAAACAAC
The DNA here is from genome assembly GCF_054779655.1 of Pontibacter brevis. Lineage (NCBI taxonomy): Bacteria > Pseudomonadati > Bacteroidota > Cytophagia > Cytophagales > Hymenobacteraceae > Pontibacter > Pontibacter brevis. The sequence goes on along the minus strand of NZ_BAAGXV010000015.1, from coordinate 27,177 downwards.
TATTTAATACCAGGCGGTAGCATAGTGATTAACGCTGTACAGGAAAGTTCTGTCAACGAATTTACAGCAACAGCAAAATCCCTCGGCTGGAAATTAGAAGAACCATTGAAATTAAAGGTAAACTCGCACAACGATATTACCATTATGAAGGCGGTAAAACATACCTGAAAAATGTCAGAGATACAGAAAGTAGCCATTGTGGCCTTTACAGATAATGGTTTATCTATTGGTAGAACCATTCAGAAAGAATTTTACCGTAGTAAGTTATTTACGACCCGGGAAACGGAGTTTACAAAAGATGTTCTCAAAATCGGGAATGTAGCTGATTTTTTGGAAAAGAAGTTCCATACCTACGATACATGGATCTTTGTGGGTGCCCTTGGCATCTGCGTACGCAGCATTGCCCCCTTTATTCAGGATAAAAAGTCTGACCCGGCTGTTGTAAACATGGATGAGCAAGGAAAATTTGCACAAGCTGTGTTGAGCGGCCATGTAGGCGGAGCAAATGACGTGGCAGAAAAGCTAAGCCGTATCTTTCAGGCACAGGCTGTTATCACCACGGCCAGTGATCTGCAGAACATTTGGGCGCTGGACTTATTGGCAGAGAAGTTTAACTGGACAGCAGTTTCAGATTTTCCTCTCAACCAGCTTATCTCGCTTTTTGTAAATAGTAGGCCTACAGCACTTGTGCTAAAGGTAAAAGATGCAGGCACTGCCTACCTTGAGAAAACAAAGCCTCATTTTGTAGATATTTATTATAACCTGCAGGATGTGGTTCAGGATAGCTATGAACTTATCATTTATGTTGGCTATGAGTTGCTTGTTACAACTGTTCCGATTCTGTCTTTTCACCCTAAATGCCTTGTGGTGGGCAGCGGTTGCTCGAAAGAGATTGAACCTGCGCTTTTTGAGGAGGCCTTACTGCTGCACCTGAAACAAGAGGGTATCTCTTATCAAAGCATTGCGGCATTGGCCTCAGTTGATATAAAGCGTGAAGAGAAAGCGTATCTGGCAGTAGCGGAGAAGTACGGGTGGGAATTCAACACCTTCACTACTGAAGAACTGAGCCAGGTACATCTGGCGAATCCTTCAGCTGTAGTATTAGACAAAATCGGAATTGAAGGAGTGTCTGAGAGTGCTGCGGCATTACAGGCAAATAATCCTTTCTGGTTGTTTGAGAAAACCAAAGCAGAAGTCTCTTCCGGTAAGAAGTTCACCTATGCCGTCAGCCTGATTAGCCGTTTTGAGCGTAAAGGGCAGATCGCCATTGTGGGTGCAGGCCCCGGAGCACCGGAATACATTACGCTGCAGGGAAAAGAACTCTTAGAAACGGCAGACTGTATTTTGTATGCAGGTAGCCTTGTACCTGAAGAACTCACACATTTCGCTAAGCCAGGTGCCCTTGTCCGAAATTCAGCTTCAATGACACTGGAAGAGCAAATTGAAATCATTGATGAATTTTATGAGCAGGGTAAATTAATAGTAAGACTTCATTCTGGAGACCCTTCCATTTATGGGGCCATACAGGAGCAAATGACCTTGTTTGACGAAAAGAACTATGATTATTTTATTGTTCCTGGAATCTCCTCTTTCCAGGCAGCGGCCGCTTACCTTAAATCAGAGTTTACTGTACCTGAGGTAGCGCAAACCATCATTCTCACCCGCGGGGAAGGCAACACACCTATGCCGGAACATGAGAAGATTGAGGACATGGCTAAACTTCGCGCTACGATGTGCATTTTCCTAAGCGCAGGGATAGCGAAAAAGGTAGAAGGCCAACTGCTGCAACACTACCCGGAAGACACCCCTCTTGCTGTCCTGTACAGGGTCAGTTGGAAAGACGAAAAGGTATGGACAGGTAAATTGAGTGAGCTTAGCAGCATCATCGACCGGAACAAGTTAACCAGAACGGTTCTGATTATTGTGGGTGAAGCGGTAGGTGCACGTAAGAACCGTTCCTGGCTTTATGGTGATAACTGGTATCATATCTTCCGGAAGAAAGGAAAATCAATGGTAGCTGGAAAATGATTCTGCTCTTAGGTGGTACAACAGAGGCGAAAGAGGTTGCCTGCTGCCTCGAAGCAGCAGGCATGCCTTACATATACTCTACCAGAACGGAAGTTAAGTTTGAAGGTAAAGGAGTATACCGGTTTGGTGCCCTTGACAAGGAAGGCTTAGAGTGCTTTTGTTTTACCAACCGGATTTCCTGCATCATCAATGCCTGCCACCCTTTTGCGCATGAACTGCACCATACTGTTGCCGCTGCTTCTCTGACTATCCCCAAAATCCGCTATGAAAGAGGATTTCCGGAGAGAGTGAAGCATGAGCTGGTCCAATATGTAAAAGATTATCCAGAGGCTTTAGCATGGATAGAAAGCAATGGCTTCACCTCTTTGCTGGCCCTAAGTGGCGTGCAGTCTATACCTCACCTGAGAAGCTTCTGGCAAAAGCATCGCTGCTGGTTCAGAATACTGGACAGGCAGTACTCAAAGGATTTTGCCAGCCGCCACGGTTTCCCTGCCGACTATCTACTTTTTGGTCTGCCGCAGGAAAAAGAGGAAGAAGTCTCGCTCTTCCAAAAGCTTAACCCGGATGTGATCCTGACAAAGGAAAGTGGTTTGAATGGTAAGCTCGACTCCAAGATAGAGGCAGCCATCGCCTGTCATATTCCCATTCTGGTTATAGAGAAGCCCGAACTACCCCAGGCTTACACGTTGGTACACAGCCAGCAGGAATTACTTCACTTGTTCCAATATGAGTGAGCTTCAGGAAATACCGGACGGGCCTCTTAGAACGGGATATACCACAGGCGCATGTGCCACAGCCTGTAGTAAAGCCGCCCTGAAAGCCTTGATCACACAAAAAGAAGTGAAGCAAGTGTCTATTATGCTACCTGCTGGTACGAGCGTAGAGTTTGATATAGTTTCCTGCCACATAAGCCTAAGCGAAAGCAGCTGTACGATCAAAAAGGATGCGGGAGATGATCCTGATGTGACACATGGCGCCATCATAGGCGCTTCCGTGAGCCTCAATGAATCGGGGGAAATAAGATTCCTTCAAGGTGAAGGAGTTGGGGTGGTCACCTTACCAGGTCTGGAAATAGGCATGGGTGAGCCAGCCATTAACCCTGTTCCACGCCAAATGATTAAGAATGCCTGTAGAAAGGTTTTAGCGGAACATGGTTTAGAGCATAAAGGCGTTGATGTGACCATTTTTGTCGAAGATGGCGCTAAAATAGCTAAAAGGACACTCAATGAACGCTTGGGTATAGTGGGGGGAATATCCATTTTAGGAACCACAGGCATTGTAACCCCCTTTTCAGCGTCCTCCTACATTGCCAGTATCAGGCAGGGTATCGATGTGGCACTGGCTAATGGTACAGACGAACTTGTTATAAACTCCGGGGCAAGAAGTGAGAAATTCTTAAAAGCCTTGTTTCCGCATCTTCCTGAATTTGCCTTTGTCCATTACGGTAACTGGATTGGGGAAACCCTCCAAAAAATTGCAGAAAGCCCTGTCAGAAAAGTAAATTTGGGGATTATGCTTGGCAAAGCTGTTAAACTGGCAGAAGGACAGTTAGACACCCACAGCAGTAAGAATTCCTGGAATAAGGAGTTTATCTATCAATTGGCAAAATCAAACCATTATCCTGAAGCTGTTTTAAGCCAGGTTTTAGAGCTGAACATGGCGGGAAGGTTAACGGAATTATTTAATTTTACTTCCAAGGAGATATTTTACCAGGCATTGTTAGAATCCTGTTTAAAAAAATGTTTGCATATAGCTCCGAATGTTGACCTGGTTCTTTACCTTATCAACAAAGACGGAGCCTTCATAAAATACACAAGATGATAAACATAGTTAGTATCAGTCGCCCACTATTGGCAGGTGTATTACACTCCTTTGAACCTGATCATGTTACAGCGGTGTCGGTATTAGCAGCCGACAATGCCATAAAAAAAAGAAAAACCTCCTTCTCTGTTATCTTCAGAGCATCTCAATGGGCAATGGGGCATTCCGTCACACTACTGCTGTTTGGGATGATTGCTCTTCTCTTCAAGTCCACTGTACAAACGGTAGTCGAAGATATATCTTATTGGGCCGAACTGGCTGTAGGCCCAATCATGATATTGTTGGGGACGCAGGCAATAAAAAGAAATCATAAAATCAATGAAATGATGCGTGACCATAAAAAGATAGCGGATCATGATCATTTGAACAGTAATCCTATCCACCTTCACGGCAAAAGCGGCGAAGAGATTGCCATGAACCCTTTGAACCGCTCTTTTTGGATTGGTATGCTTCATGGACTAGCCGGTACAGGTGGTGTGTTAACCTCTGCCCTGGTGATCAGTGCCTCCACCATCAGTGAAGCTATTTTAATACTGGTGATAGAGTCTGCAGGAATCATTCTGGCCATGGGAGTCTATAGCTATGTGCTGATATCCACTATGAGCAGGTTTATAGAGCGTAACATGATTATCTTTAAATGGATGAACGGACTGGCGGGCCTGGCTTCTATCCTTGTTGGGCTGGTATGGATATATAATGCATTCTAACTAAGGACAGTACAGAGATTCCGAACCTGGTCCTTCGAAGTAAATGGCAAAAGGATTTGTTGTAGCAGCACCATGGAGCAACTCAGGTAAAACGACCTTTACCCTGGCCTTGTGCCGCCTGTTTAAGCGGCGGGGTTTAAACGTGCAGCCTTTCAAATGTGGTCCGGACTACATCGACACCCTGCACCACAGTAGGGCAGCTGGGACTCCCAGTATCAACCTGGATACCGTCATGATGTCGGAAGAACATGTCCAGGAGCTTTTTACTGACTATACCTCAAGGGCTGATGTGGCTATTGTAGAGGGGGTGATGGGCCTGTTTGATGGGGCTGTTAAAGGGAAGGGGAGCACGGCTGAAATAGCAAAATTACTGGACCTGCCTGTTATCCTCGTCATGAATGCCAGCTCTATGGCCTATTCCGTTGCACCCATCCTCCACGGCCTGAAAACGTTCGACCCAAAGGTGAAGATTGCCGGTGTTGTCTTCAATTTTGTCAGAACCGAATCACACTATACTTTTTTGAGAGAAGCATGTGAGGATGTGGGGTTGAAAGCGTTAGGGTATCTGCCTCCCAACGAGGAAATTAAAATACCATCGCGGCACCTGGGCTTGTTTATTGAGGACAGCTTTGAACATACAATTGATAAGGCTGTCAGCCATGTGGAAGCTCATATTGCTGTTGATCAGCTCTTGAGCTGTGGGAAAGATATAGCAGTAGCAACAAAGCCTCGTAAAACAACTCTGCAAAAAAAATACAGGATAGCAGTTGCCCGAGACGAAGTCTTTTCCTTCACTTATTTTCAGAACTTAAAGAAATTCGAAGACTTAGGTGAGATTATATGGTTTAGCCCGCTTCATGATACTACTTTGCCCGAAGCTGACATCCTGTATCTTGCCGGTGGCTATCCGGAGCTGCACCTAGAGTTCCTTTCCGGTAACAAAGCAATGAAGGAAGCTATCGCGGCCTTCGCAGCAAAGGGAGGAAAGATAATAGCCGAGTGCGGCGGTATGATGTATCTGGGCGAAAGCATAACTAACGAGCAGGGAGGCACTTATGCAATGGCTGGAGTCTTTGATTTCAGTACGTCTATGGAAAACAAGAAGCTTACTTTAGGATACCGGATGGTTTCCTTTGATAAGCTCAATTTATCAGGTCATGAGTTTCGCTATTCTTCCCTTATACATCATCAGGAACCACCTTCTGTAGCTCAAGTATATTCAGCAAGAGGCATAGAAGTAAACACAAGATTGTACCGCTATAAAAATGTAATAGCCAGTTACATACATTTTTATTGGGCTGAAGGCAATCAGTTAGAGCAAATTTTGGATCACCTGGCATAACCTCCCCCGAGAGATACAAGGCTCTGCGTCTTCAGATACCTAACACCTTCTTCAACTTACTACCCAACGTGTTCTTCTTCTCTCCTACTTTTTCATCTTCCTCGAAAAGGATACCTTTTACATTCAGGTGATGGCCCACCTGCTCCTGCCCCTGCTCCTGCTCAAAACCGATGATCTGCTTACGGTATTTGCAGAGTTGGCAGTTCATATTCCCCACTCCGTTAATCGCCTGCTCCAAACGTTCATCAAAAGCCTTCAACATTAACTCGTCTGTTCCGAACGGAGCGGTATAAACATACTCAGCGGATGATGTGTTGTTCTGTTCATCTACTGTTGCGTATATCCTGTCAAGCAGAATGCCGGTGAAGAAAAAGAACGGAATAACTATCGTTCTTTTAAAGCCTAATTTATCAACTAACTGCAAAGATTCCCGGACAGAAGGATAAGCAGTACCACTGTAAGCGGTGGTAGCAAATCCAAATCCCATACCTTCCCAGAGCATGCTCATCAGCTTTTGTACATCGCTGTTCGCATCAGGGTCTGTTGTGCCTCTTCCTACTACAACAAGGCATGTTTCCTTGCGGTCAAGGGGCGATAAAGACGCTTCAGTTTCCTCTATTCGCTTTTTAGCCAGGTCCAGGAGAAAAGCGTTCACACCTATAGGGCTTCCCATTTTGATGTTCAGGTCATCATAGTAGGTCAGGATCGTGTTCAGTTCGTAGGGAATATCATTCTTGGCGTGTGCTCCTGCAAAAAGAATAACAGGTAAAGCATAGATAGTCCGTACACCCTTCGCATACATGCGTTCAACGGCTGCATCATAAAGGGGGTGATTAAATTCCAGAAAACCGTAATCTACTTCATAGTCATTTTTGTAGCGGTCTTTCAGAATTTCAACCAGCGTTTTAAATGAATCTACTGCCGCGGTTTTTCTACTGCCATGGCCGCAAAGCAAAACTCCTTTCTTCATCATTGTATCTTCTTAAATGCCTCTTAATCTTAAATAGTAGCGTAGTTCTTATACTTAAGAGCTTTTTGCTGATAAAACCGGATCATTTGTTATGGGCGCAGCTCCGATCAAAAACACGACCGGCATCTGAATTGCGCTTTGCTCTATTTTCTCCTGTATAGTAGCCAGTGTTGCACTGATGATCATTTGGTTTGGTCTGGACACGTTGGACACTGCGTTAACCGGAATAGAACCGTCTTCACAAACGTCTATCAGCTTTTCAACTATCTTATCCAGGCTTTTCAGGCCCATGTACAATGCTATAGTATTCCCCGCCTTCAACATGGCCGCAATACCATTTAACTGTTCAAAAGAATAATCTGCAGTATGTGCAGTACAGATGAGCACAGCATTCGATCTGTGCCGCTCTGTCAACGGGATGTTCAGCAAACCGGCAGCCCCCAAAGCCGCGGAAATTCCAGGTACTACCTCGAAAGGGATATTCTTCTGCAGTAGGTAGCGGGCTTCCTCTGCAGCACGCCCGTAGATATAAGGGTCCCCAGACTTAAGCCGTACCACATTTTTCCCTTCTCTCCAATACTGCTCCAGCAATTGATTGATATGCTCCTGCCTGTCTGTCTGGTTTGTGGTATCCCCGTATTTCCTTCCGGCATATACTTTTTCTGCCTCTGTATTCAGGCTGAGTATTTCGTTTGAAATAAGGTTATCATAGAGAATCACCTCTGCATTTTTGATGCAGTTATAGGCTTTTATAGTGAGAAGCTCTACGTCGCCGGGCCCTGCTCCTATAATCAATACTTTATTTGCATTCATGATGACCTAAAATTACAGAAACAAGGGTATTATACTGCACAACTGCCCTCTATCTCAATTCCTTTTAATGTAAGCTAGCGTGTATAGTAAACATAGAACCTGTTCTGATTAATGAAGCATTTCTATCTACCACTGTTGGCAAAAGACCCTACAACACTTTATTGACCAGTGGAGTTAAGCTATCAGATGAAAGCTCATCAAGCGAGACGTATTGCCCGCCCAGCAACTTTGCTAACTCTTCGGCCTTACCTAATTGCAGATAGGCATTTTCTGCGTTTAAAACCACAGAGGAAACGTGCATATCTTTTAGCTGTGTGGCTAAATGACGGATTTGACTCCAGGGGTCTCCTCCACCCGGCAGCGCTACATTCGCTTTACCATCACTGAGGATGACCAGCAGGGGTTGTAAATCTTTCTCTGGGTTGAGCTTGTTTAACACCTGAATAGTGGTTTGCAAAGCATGCGGAAGCGGTGTGCGCCCTCCCGTTGGTAAATTTCTCAAGGCTTGTTCGGCCAGCTCTACACTATTCGTTGGGTAAAGCAACACCTGTGCTTCTATACCTCTAAAAGAAATTACACCCACCGAATCCCGTCTTTGGTATGCATCTGTCAGAAGACTAAGCACGGTACCTTTAACGGCTTCCATACGACGGCTTGCCGCCATCGATCCGGAAGCATCCACCACAAACAAGATAAGGTTACCCACTTTGCCCTTTCGTACCTTCTGATGAAGGTCGTCCCGAGACACAGTTAACTGTTCTGGGTCACGCAAAAAGGCATGGTAAACGGTCGCATCTATGGCTATGTCCGTCGCATCTTTGTTTGGTTCAGCACGAACATACAAGCCTCTTTGAGAATTATTGGACTGGCTTCTACGGCCAGCAGATGCCTGCAATGTTTGCTTATGGATGGACTCCACCTCTAATTGGGGTAAGGCCATTGCCGGAGCAGCTCCAAAGACCTGCTCTTCTACCGGTGCGTCCTGCTGTGGCTTTTCCTCTTCCTCCTGGCCCTTGTCAGACGATGGGAGTTCTTCATCTGATGATGCCCCCGGGCCATTTTCCGGTTGAGAGGATTTGTTATTCTCAAATGGAGGGGCAGGTGGGTTTTCAGGTTTATCTTTTGAATCTGAGGTTGCGTTTTGCATCAACTCCTCCAGCCTATCTTCCTTTATTTTACTCTCTGAAAACGGACTTTTACGTTTCCGATGTGCTAAAGCCAATTCGGCAGACTGGCGAATGTCTTCTGCAGTAACCTCGGAACGTTTGTCTAAAGCGGCCAGGGTTAGCGCCGTTTTATACATCACAATATCTGCCCGCAGGCTGGTTACATCTAATTCTGTACAAAGCTGACTGATAAGCGTCAGCAAGCCTTCAGGCATGGTAACAGAAGGCAGCAACTCTTTAGCAGCTATAAGTTGCCGCTGCAAGGCCTCCTGTTGCGCCGTCCATTCTACCACGAAACTTTGCGGATTGGTTTCAAAGGCAATCCGGCGGCGCACGACCTCTGTCCTCTCTTTTACATCCCGGGGCGCTTCAACATCGACCATCATTCCAAACCTATCCAGAAACTGCGGGCGAAGGTTTCCTTCCTCCGGGTTCATTGTTCCAATCAACGTAAACCTGGCAGGATGGCTCACAGATAGTCCTTCCCGCTGTATGGTGTTTACCCCCATAGCAGACACGTCCAAAAGCACATCTACTAAATGATCGGATAATAAATTCACTTCATCGATGTAAAGAATACCCTGGTGCGCAGCAGCTAAAAGGCCTGGCTGTAATTTCTTTTTCCGTTCTGCCAATACGCCTTCCAGATCAAGGCTTCCGATCACCCGGTCTTCCGTAGCTCCCAGGGGGAGATTGATGAATGGGACCTGTGTATCTATTACCTGTAAATCAGGTTGCTGACACGCATCACACGTTTGTAAAGGTGAGCCTGGGGGGCAGTTGAAAGGGCAATCAGCCACTTTTGGTATAGAGGGCGCTACCTCTGCTAAAGCGCGCGCAGCCGTACTTTTTGCCGTACCCTTGTCTCCACGAATGAGCACACCTCCTATACTGGGATTGATGGCACATAGAAGCAAAGCTACCTTTAGTTTTTCCTGCCCTACTATGGCTGTAAAGGGATAGTTCATATGGATAGATGTAAACACAACCGGAATCTTAAACTGATGATTTAAATCACTCCGGCTCTTAAACTTCGTTTCTTGCTTCTAACATTGTTTCGCTGCTCAGGTAAACGTCTTGCAATGCCTGAAGCATTGCTGGGGATGGTGTTTCCCACATGCCCCGTTGGGCAGCCTCTAACAGACGCTCGGCAACAGCATGCAAGGCCCAAGGATTATTGTCAGCAAAGAACTCCTGCATTCCTTTATCCAGCGCATAGGTTTCAGCTACTTTTTCATACATCCAATCGTCCACCACATGCGCCGTTGCGTCATATCCGAAAATATAATCGACAGTAGCCGTTAACTCTAACCCACCTTTATAGCCATGTCGTTTAATGCCGTCCAGCCATTTTGGGTTCACCACCCTGGTACGGAATACACGGTTAACCTCTTCTTTCAGGTCACGCACAATTGGTCTCGACGGATCCTGTGTATCACCAAAATAATTTTTGGGTTGTTGCCCTGTCAGGCTGCGGATGGTGGCAATCATGCCGCCATGGTATTGCAGGTAATCGTCACTGTCAAAGATATCGTGCTCGCGGTTGTCCTGGTTATGAAGCGCGACTTCCACTACTGACAGCCTCTGCGCAAACTCGCTACGTGCTTCTACGCCACTCACACTTCCTGTGTAAGCGTAGCCACCCCAGTTAATGTAAGTTTGGGCAAAATCGGCATCTAAGTGCCAGTTCTTTTCCTGTATCAGTGGTAATATGCCTGCTCCGTAACTACCGGGAGGGGACCCAAAGATCCTGAACCCAGCCCGCTGTTCAGCTTCTTCAATAGGCATGTCTTCCTGTGACTGCAATTCAGCCAAATCTCTCAGATAATGCTTGCGAACGAAGTTCTCCTCTTCCGGTTCATCCAGGAAAATGACTAACTGCACTGCATTATCTAGCAGCTCTATCAAATGAGGAAAGGCATCCCTGAAAAAACCGCTGATGCGCGTGGTGACATCTATACGGGGCCTTCCCAGCTCCTGCAACGGAATTACCTCAAGCTTTACCACACGTCGGCTTTCTGTTTGCCAGATGGGCCGTACTCCTAATAAAGCCAGAATTTCAGCCACGTCATCACCATGCGTTCGCATGGCACTTGTTCCCCAGATGCTGATACCGACGTTTTCAGGGTAAAGCCCTGTTTCTTTTAAATGACGTTCCAGTACTTCACGGGCGAGCTGCTGGCCTACTTCCCAGGCTGCCTGCGAAGGTAAGGCACGGGGATCAACCGTATAGAAATTACGCCCGGTAGGTAATATATGGGCCATCCCACGGGTAGGTGCCCCGCTAGGTCCGGCCGGTACGTAACCACCTGATAACCCATGCAAAAGATTTGTTATCTCATCGTACGTATGCGCCAGATTAGGCAAGACTTTACCAGACACAAATTCCAGCACCTGCCGTACAGCGTCAAGACCGGGTGTGGTTAATTCCATGTCAAATGTTTCCTGTAGTACTTCAGGAATGGCGTCTGTGCTGTAGTTATACTTTTGCAGAACACGAAATAAATGATTGCTCAGTTCATCTATCACTTCCAGAACATCCGCTCCTGTTACCAAAGGTCGTCCGGCTAATGCAATGAATTGGGCAGGCAAGGCATCAAGACGCTGCCCTTTGTAACTCAGCAACTCATTTATATCAAATCCGAACAGGGAAGCTATGGCTGTCTGCAGGCCCGGCACATCTATATTGGCGAGCCTGGTCAGCGACTGGAGCATGTCGATTAAAGCATCTCCGGCTGGGACTTCTCCCAATATATGCAGCCCATGCCGTATCTGCGCCGCACCCAGTTCACACAGGTATCCATCAATATCTTCAATTAAATGCGCTATGTCCTTACCCTCCATTTCAGCCAAACTCACAGGAACACCCTCGGGTGTCATTTCTTCGTCCCAGTCGTGCTTGTGGTCCCCGTGGTCACGCTGCAGCATAACAGCAAGGTCCTTATCTAAATTCGTTTGCTTGATCAGGTCCCATATCTGCCTTTGCAACAACGGAAGCTTTGTAGGATCCAGGGTTTCTACCTGGTAATACTCATCCACCAGCTGCGTAAGCTGCGCCAACTCGCCGTAGCTGTCCGCAGAGGTCATGGGCGGCGTAAGGTGATCAACCACCACAGCATGCGCCCGGCGCTTAGCCTGAGAACCTTCACCGGGATCATTGATGATAAAGGGGTAAAACAAAGGCATGTCTCCAAGAAAAGCATCCGGGAAACAGTTCTTTGAAAGTCCGATACCTTTTCCGGGCAACCACTCCAACGTGCCGTGTTTTCCTACATGCACAATGGCGTCGGCGCCCCAGTCGTCGCGAAGCCAGCGGTACAAGGCATAATAATGATGCGTGGGTGGTAGGTCAGGCTGGTGGTAAATGGCATCAGGGTCCATGCCATAGCCACGGGGTGGTTGCAGGGCAACCATTACGTTCCCTAACTCCAGACCAGCAAGTGAAATGTGGCCGTTGTGTACGTATGTTTCTCCCGGCGGTGGCCCCCATTGCTTCTGCATCTTTTGCTGTAGAGCATCCGGAAGTTGAGAAAACCAGCCCACGTACTTGTCGAAGGCCACTCTGCCCATGGCATTAGTTAATTGTTCCGGTGTCAGGTATGTTTCATCATAGGAACAACGATTGATCAGGTTATGAATAAGCTCAGTACCTGAAACAGGAAGATCCTCGATATGATAACCCTCCGCCTGCATAGCATGCAGCATTGTTAAAAGAGAAGCTGGTGCATCCAGGCCTACGGCATTCCCTATCTGAGAAGCTTTGCTACTGGAGTTGGTAAAAATAAAAGCAATCCGCTTTTCAGGGTTGGACAAATGTCGTAATCGGGCAAAGCGGGCAGCCAGGCCGGCAACGCGTTCAATACGGTCTTCCTGCGGTTCGTATCCTTTCGCTTCCCGGCCTTTCTCTTTGAAAGAAACAGGCACTGTGATGATGCGTCCGTCAAACTCAGGGATTGCTACGTTCATGGCAGTATCCAGTGGATTCAATCCCCTGCTGGATGATTCCCATGGCCCCCGCCCCATGCCACTTGTTATAGCCTGGAGAATGGGAACATTCAGTTGGCTTAGCACCTCATCTCCTGCTACACCTGTGCCATCCACACTCCCATCACGCATAGAAAAAGAAACCGTATTGACCAGCGTATCTATTCTAATCCCTTCATCTTCTTCTCTGAAAAACCGAAAGGCACAAGGCCACCCGGAATCAGGGTCTGTTGCCTTTAGGGAGGCTGTATAAACAGGCAGTACATTCAGCTCTTTATCTTCTAAAGCTCTGACCAGGGAATCTACAAAAGCAGTATTGCCACTGATCCAGTGTGCGCGGTAAAAGGTAATACCCACTGTGGGATAAGCAGGATGATGCATTTTTACCCAGTCCTGTATGCTTGCATTTTCAGGCAGGTCAGGATGATAAATACCATGATCCGGTAGAATAACGGGTGCCTCATACCCAAAACCTGTCATGAGCAGATGATCAGACAGAAAGTGCAGGAGGGACACTAAATTGATGTGGCCACTGGCCTGCAGGTAGGCTAATGTCTCGTGCAGTATGGCGGGTGACACCGTAGAAGTGGCTGCAAATTCAGGATTCAATTCTCCGGAACCGCTTAACACGATCAAGTGCTGCCCCTGAGCTTTAGCACGGCGCACTAACTCACTGAAACCCGGTATGCTGCTTGGGCGCCCCAGAATACGGAGAATGATAATCTGAGCAGCTGCAATTTCCCTATCCAGCAACTGCGCCATATGGGCTTCGCTTTTTATAGCCAGCAGATTGACACCCATTGTTTTTGGGAAACCTTCGGGCAACAGCTTTAGGGCATTGTGAAGCGTAAGCAGATCTGTATCGGCGTGTGTGAGAAAGACAATCCCGCCATCTGGTGCAGCAACCTCACCTGATAGAGTAGCAGTTTCAGAACCTTTCCAGGTGTAGAACTGAAAAACATACTCACTCAGCTCTGCTGGTGGCACCAGAAAGCCATCAGCCGCAATCATGCTTTCGATATAGTCAAAAATGGCTTTTACCTGCCACTCGCTGTTTACAGAGTGAAACCAAACGGAATTCCCATCAAAGAGTAGAGTAACAACATTTGCAAGTGTGCAAGGGCCCAGGCAGCCGCCTTTGGTCATGTGCACCACATTCCGAAGCTTGCGTTGCAGCCATTCACTTTTGTATAAATCTACCGGTACAGGAGGATAGCCCCTGTCCACTCTGCCACAGCAGCAAGCATTGTAGCAGTATGACAGATGTCCCCGGCGTTGCACCAGGTTGATGGCTTTTCCATCGGCTCGGATTACCCGCTGACGCTTTATCTCTCTCATTTGGCTTCTATTGCCTCCCTTTTAAGATCTATAAAATTTGCATGACAGAATTAACAGTCATTATCGCTTTAGCCATCAGCTCATAAAACACGATGGAGCTTTCAATAACATACCTGATTATCAAAAAGTCTAATACCGTATCGCCATAGCCTGCTCTGCCAGTACCCAGCACCCAATAGCAATTGAGAAAACACCGGCTCCGGAAATAATATACCTGAAAAAGAACCTGCTTCGCTTCACAATGTGGGAGAAAGACAAAGAAAGGAGGTAACCATAAGCTGTCATGGTCAACAAAATTCCTGCGGACTGAAGGATGATAATCCATAAGGCAGTGTAGCTATTATCAGCAGCCATGGTAAGCGCCACCGTACAGGCACCACCTGTTCCTGCCATGCCATGCAACATACCTATTCCCAAAGAACGGCTTACTATAGATTTCTTTTTTTCGGCATTTACCGGAGGTATGACCCGAGGCACATTCGGTTTAAAAGCAAGAAGCAAAGAGCTTATGCCAATCCAAATCATCATGGGTCCTATAGCCCATTCTGCTACAGTACTGATGCTGAAGGGCAAGGCTGATTTAAGAAGCAGTGCCCCGATGCTCAGCAAAATCAGGGTAATAGAATGCCCCAATGCCCACTGGCTTGACTTCCACATCACGTTACGCAGTTTTGCTTTACTGTCTTTCTCAGAAGTAAGCACTGATACAGCAGCTACGTGGTCCGGCTCAAAGGAATGCTGCATGCCAAGCACGAAAGACTGGATTAGTATAGGAGCAACCATAGCTTAATCCTGTATATTGTCAGCAGAGATATGCACGGGCTGTATTGCAGCGTCTCCTTCTCTATAAAGTATACCATCCAGGACCTGGCCCTTTAGAATGTGGTTGGAGACAAGGTGCGCAGCTCTGCTTGCATCTATATCCTTGTACCAAATGCCATCAGGGTAAACAAACATGATGGGGCCACTTTCACATTGGTCGGTACATACAGCTTTGATAGTATGCACCTGCTCCTTTAAGTTAAGGTCTTTTATACAACTTCTCAAAGCCAGGATACTCTCCGCTCCTCCCCTTTTCGTGCACGCAGAACCGCTACACATAAAAATTATCTTCTTTACTTTGGCCAGATCCTTACCCATAGCTTTTACTATTGTTGATAAATACATTACCCCTTCCACATTCTATAGAAAGCATTCGCCTTCTGTAGACGCAGAAAAAAGATTTAATACAATAGAATAGTTAAAGGGAACACGGTTTAACTACCCCAAACCTTTTACCCGAAGGTGTTGGATATTGCATGTATAGGCAGGTCTTCTGACTTACTCTACTTTGTCGGGCCTTCCCGTCCGGAGTACAGACAGTGGCTAGAGGGATAACAAAGCACTAAAGAGATTACAGCAGCGGGAACTGTTCCGGACTCACACCGGATTCCCTATTAATTCCCTCCCGGGAAACCAATACATTGCAAAAATATAAAATAAAACCAGAGGCATACTAACTACTGACGAAATTGTAAAGCTAAAACTGCAAATTTTGGATGTGGTGCGCCTAAATTTGCACTTCAATTCTTTTGAATTTCAGATGCGATCTTCCTGTTTCCGGAATTCGGAGGTAACGAACTTACTTATCTCAGGGCTTTTGATTTCTATTCAGCGGTTATAAAGTCTTAAATTGTGGCGCTTTCGGCCACGGAACTGATTAGCTTACCCTAACAAGTAATAAGATGATTGTATTTATAACCGGAGGAGCCCGCAGCGGGAAAAGTCGTTTTGCCCAGGACATGGCTCTTAAATTAAGTACTGCGCCTGTATATCTTGCCACAGCAAAAATATGGGATCAGGATTTTCAGGAGCGAGTAAACAGGCACAGGGCAGAAAGAGGATCCGAATGGACAAATTACGAAGCATATAAAGATTTGCACCAACTTCCCCTGCAGGGACGTGTAGTAGTAATAGATTGCGTCACTTTATGGCTTACCAATTTCTTTATGGACTATGACAATAATTTAGAAAAGTCATTACATATGTTTCAACAGGAAATAAATAACCTTATCAATTTAGATGCTACTTTTATTATTATTTCCAACGAACTTGGAATGGGTTTGCATGCCGACACGGCTGTTGGCCGCAAGTTTACAGACTTACAAGGTTTGGCCAACCAGTACGTAGCCTCAGTGGCAGAAGAAGCTATCTTTATAGTTTCCGGACTACCTTTGTATCTTAAGAGACAACTTTAAATTTTACCGGCTTTACCGCCCGCTTTTATTATCTTTTATCAGCGTTACTGTGCAGACACCACAACTTATACAACTAGAGGAAATATTAGCCGCAAGGCGTGACACACGCCATTTCACAGACGAAATTGTGCCGGATGAAGTGTTAGAGAAAGCGCTACGGGCTGGCCATATGGCTCCCTCTGTCGGGCTAACAGATGCTACGCGGTTTTATGTTATCAAGGCGCAGGAAGTAAAGCAGGAGATAAAGAAGCTCTTTCAAAAGTATAACCGGAAAGCCTCTAGCCAAATCGAGGATGAAGCACAGAAAACAGCCTATGCCGCTTTGAAACTGGAAGCCATTGTGGACGCTCCCCTTGGGCTGGTGGTATGCTATGACCGCTCTGTGCTGAATTCCTTTACAATTGGTACCGTTGCCAGTAATGATACCATCAAGTTCAGCGCCGTATGTGCCGTGCAGAACATCTGGCTATCGTTAACGGAACAGGGTTATTCCATGGGATGGGTCTCTATATTGGACTACTACCAGTTTAAAAATTTACTGGGACTGCCCGAGGACATTGAACCTTTGGGATATTTCTGTGTTGGCAAACCAGCTACAGACTATGAACAGCAACCTATGCTCCAGCAGCAAGGCTGGAAACAAAAATCAGCTGCCCCATCTGTCACGGAAGTAGAAAAAGTGCGCCAACCCGTCACTCCTGCATTTGAACCGCCTCACCTTCATGTAGCGCAAAATGAATTCCTGGCCGAACAACTGCAGCACATCATTGACCATAAAACAAAGCCAACAGGAGCATTAGGAGTATTGGAAGAACTCGCCCTGCACATAGGAAAAGTATTTAACACGACTGCTCCTGAAATAACAATCCCCCACCTGGTGGTGTTCGCAGCTGATCATGGCATTGCACAACATGGGGTAAGTGCCTACCCCCAGGAAGTGACTAGCCAGATGGTGAAGAACTTTATAGAAGGGGGCGCTGCTATCAATGCTTTCTGTAAGCAACACTGCATCACACTCAACATAGTTGATGCAGGCGTAAACTATGACTTCCCTCCTAACCAGCCCATCATCCATCATAAAATGGGAAGAGGTACCCATTCCTTTTTACATGGCCCGGCCATGACTCCGGAACAGGTGCATGTCTGTTTGCAGAAAGGAGGAAAAGTGACCGACAGCATATACCAAACCGGGTGTAACACCATTGGGTTCGGTGAGATGGGCATAGGAAACACATCTACCGCAGCTGTTTTGATGAGCCTGCTGTGCCACATCTCTGTTGAGCAGTGTATCGGGAAAGGTACTGGTGTAGCTGATGAGAAGTTTTACAAAAAGCAGCTGCTGCTGAAACAGGCGATAAAGAACTACTCCGGGAACCAGGATATCTACGCTATCATGGCGCATTTTGGAGGCTTTGAAATCTTGCAGATGGCTGGCGCTATGCTGCAGGCGAAAAGGAATAGTATGCTGATTCTGGTGGATGGTTTCATTTCCAGTGTCGCTTTTCTCTGTGCTTATAAAATTGACCCGAAGGTGAAAGAAAATGCTGTTTTCTGTCATCAATCCGATGAAGCAGGACACAGGCTCTTGCTTCAGGCTTTAGGGGTAAAACCGCTTCTTCAACTGGGCATGCGCCTAGGTGAAGGCACAGGTTGTGCCGTTGCCTTCCCTCTCCTGAAAAGCGCGACTGCCTTTTTAAATGAAATGGCCAGCTTTGAGCATGCTGGTGTAAGCAACAAAGCCTGACATGAAACGGGAGATAAGCATTTTCTTTACAGCGCTGATGTACTATACCCGTATCCCCTGCCCCGGCTGGGTAGTTTATCAGGAGAGTTATCTTCACCAGGCAACGCGATATTTCCCTATTATAGGTTGGATAGTAGGGCTCTTTGCAGGCCTCCTTTTTCTTGCTACCTCTTACCTGTTTAGTATTTCACTGGGCATCATACTATCCATGGCTGGTTCCATTCTCTTAACTGGAGCTTTTCACGAGGATGGTTTTGCCGATGCCTGCGACGGCTTCGGCGGTGGATGGACAAAAGAACGCATACTGGAGATCATGAAAGACAGCCGCGTAGGCACCTATGGTGTGGTCGGGCTGATACTCATACTTGCCATCAAGTTTTTTTCGCTACAGCAGCTGGTCAGCAGCAAAAGCATACAGCCGCTTGTGCTTCTTCTTTTATTCATCACGGTCCATGCACTCAGCCGCTTTGTGGCATCCACCTTCATTTTCACGCACACATACGTCCGACTTTCCGAAAACAGTAAAGCAAAACCTGTTGCCCAGGGGGTAGAGAAACATAACTTTTTCATTGGGGCTGCACTGGCTTTTATACCACTTCTTAACCTCATGTATTTTGCGGGTAAACCACTCCTGATCACAGTCCTGTTACCACTGTACCTCATCAAACTATACCTGGGCCGCTATTTCACCAAGTGGATTGGCGGGTACACCGGGGACAGCCTTGGAGCCACACAACAGGTTTGCGAAGTCCTTATTTACCTGACATTTATCGTGCTATGGAAATTTACCTGATTCGCCATACAACACCGGCTGTAGCCAAAGGCATGATTTACGGGCGAATGGATGTGGCCTTAGCCGATACTTTTGTAGAGGAGAAAGAGAAAGTTCTGAATAAACTTCCCTTAGAACCAGATGTTGTTTACTCCAGCCCCTCTACCCGCTGCACACAACTGGCAACTCATATTTCAGAAAGCTACAAAACAGACGAGCGGCTTTATGAGGTTAACTTTGGCCGCTGGGAGGGTAAGACCTGGGATACGATTGCCCAGGAAGAATCGAATCCTTGGATGCAGGACTTTGTGAATGTTTGCCCTCCTGAGGGAGAAAGCATGCTGGCAATGCAGAAGCGGGTCATTCACTTCTGGGAAGAGCTGCTCCGGCTTTCCCCCGCCAAAGCAGCTGTTGTGACGCATGGAGGCGTAATCCGTATCATCCTTGCTGCGGTCAAAAATGTTCCTTTAAAAGCTTCCTTTGATATTAAGGTAGATATAAGTGATGTTATTTTAGTGCGCCCGCACCTTTCCGGCAGGAAAGAGGAAATAACAGTGTTATAGCATTGACCCATCTTAAACAAATTCGTGATTTAGTCCTAATAATTTATTCCCTCTTTCTTCCATTCTTCATCTTATCTTCATAAAACCATAATACTTTTACAACTATATTTTAATTAATTTATAAATATAAAGAGGTAGGCATCATGAAAAATCTTCAATTTTTAGCCATTGCCCTTGGAGTTTGCACCCTGTTTAGCTGCGACAAAGAGTCTGACGCAACAATGGAAAGCTCCACCGTCAGCGGTGCAGCCGTGAAGGGATATGTAGGTTCTGCCAGAGTGGACATCTACGAGTACAGCGCCAATGGAGAACGGGGCACTTTGGTAGCCTCAACTGCCACGGACGCGAAGGGAAGCTTCAGCGTGGAGACCAGTTACAGAGGGCCTGCCGAGATAGTGGTAACCCAAGGCAGCTACAGCGACGAGGCGACAGGAACCTCTGTTGCACTCGAGAACCGAGAGCTGAGGTCAGTTGTCACACTGGACAAAGAGAACAGAGTCGCTGCCGTTACGGCCCTGACGACCATTGCCGCGCAGCACGTGGACGCACACGCGGCCGCAGGCATTGAGACTGCCATCGCAAATGCTAACCGGGAGGTGGCAGCGGCCTTCGGCCTTACTGGCATTGACATTGCCAGGGACATACCCGCTGACCTTTCTCAGGCCGCTACTGGCAAGGCCATGGCACAGGTTAAATACGGTGCCGTACAGGCAGGCCTGTCACAGGCAATCAAGGAAAGCAACATTTCTGCCGAGCAGCTCCTGACGCTGGTGCAGGACATGTCAGAAGATTTCTCCGACGGTGTATTTGACGGAAGGTCGGGCGGTGCCGCCCTGGAGTACTCCCAGGCGCTTACCCCTGAGCAGGCTATGACAGGGCTCAACACTGCCATAGAGAACTTCATGAACAGCTCCAGAAACAGGAGCGGCCACACAGCTGGCTCTGCCGGCGTTTCTGTTCCGGCTCCGGGCGGAAGGTAAACCGTTACCGTCACATCACCTGCTGTGTTTCCTAGAAAGTTCCTGCTGCTGCTATGAGAACTTTGGCAGAAACTCTCTAACACCCGGTTTACAGGCTATATTACATAAAGGCTCTGTGTGCAGGGCGACAAGTCACTACAGGACGAAGCATAAAGCAGGATAAACAAGAAGAGGAGGCAGTCGTAAGGCTGCCTCCTCTTCTTGTTTGTTACTCCCAGTAAGCTACTGTACTATATGGGCGATAGGGTCAGGATTCCCGTCCGGGTCGTTGAGCACGTTACCGTCCGAGGTGATGCCCAGCAGCAGCAGGCCTGCCACATGAGGGGCTGCCATGGAGGTGCCGCTGATGGTGTTATAGCCCCCGTCCTTCCAGGTGGACTTGACGCCGACGCCGGGGGCAGCGTACTCTACAGGCGGATTGCCGTAATTGGAGAAGCTTGCGAACCCGTCATTGGAGTCCATGGCGGAAACAGTGTACACGTTTGCGTGGTTGACGCGGGCCGGCGAGGTGTTGTTGGCGTCAGCGCCGTCGTTGCCCGCCGCCAGGGCGAACCTGATTCCGTTGCCTGCGGCGTTGAGCACAGCGTCGTCAAGAGCCTGTGAGACCGGCCCTCCCAGGCTCATGTTCGCCACGTTCCCTGCCACTCCTACTGCA
The DNA here is from genome assembly GCF_054779655.1 of Pontibacter brevis. NCBI lineage: Bacteria > Pseudomonadati > Bacteroidota > Cytophagia > Cytophagales > Hymenobacteraceae > Pontibacter > Pontibacter brevis. The sequence continues at coordinate 6,057 of NZ_BAAGXV010000015.1, read as the reverse complement.
GCGACATAGTCCACTCCGGCAATGACTTAGGAGTAGGAGCCGCTTCCCTGGGAGTTGAGCACCTTCACGGCCACCACCGTCGCATCATAGGCAACCCCTATCACACCAGTGCCGTTGTTCACCGCGGCTACGGTGCCCGCCACATGCGTGCCGTGGCCGTTGCCGTCGTCGGCGCTCTTGGCGTCCTTACCCGTGGAAACGAAGGTCTTGCTTCTCGACTGGTTCCACCTTCAGGTCCGGGTGGTCCAGGTCTATGCCCGTGTCAATTATCCAGGCCGTCTTGCCGGCGCCGCTTGCCGAGCCGACGCGCGCCACACCCCAGGGTATCTCCTGGGGAGCAGTGGTGCCCCCGCCGCCAGAGGTTGGCTTGCCTGGCGTGATGATGAGGTCCTGCTCAACATAGGCCACGCGCGAATCCTGCCGGAGCCTCTCTGCCTGGCTCTCGGAGAGCCTGACTGCCACCCCTACTATCGCTTTCATAGGCCTGCTCTATGGCGGCCCCCGCCGCACCGTTGGCCGACAGCAGCTCCTGCACTATTTCCCGTGCAGCGCCAACACGCTGTGCATAGGTGGCCGAGGCAGCCAGGCGCAGACCGTCCTGCTTGAAGACAACAATGTACTTCCCCGGTATCGCTGCGTTGTCAACGCTGAGCGCCCGCATTGTCTCCTGCGGAGCGACTGCTTCCTCCCCCTCCATGTCGCAGGCGGTGAAGGTGCAGGCTGCGGTCGACACAGCAGCACCGAACAGAATGAAGCTCATAACCTTGCGTATGCGCAGAGCACTTGCCGTACTTTCAGTCTTTATTGGATTTATGGTTTTAGATGATAGAATGCGTTTAAATCCCCGGCGGCTTTTCACAGCAGGAAGGCTGTTGGCTTCAACGCCGGTAAGAGGGCGGCAAGGCTTTTCTGCAAGGCCCGGTGTGTGTATAAATATACTGTTTATTATATATTAATACGAGTATATACTTATGTAAGGGTAATTAAGTTTAACATCAGCCAAAAAAACTTTCATAAATCAGATGCGCTCATAAGTCTTACAACCGTCTCATAAACTATTGACAGGCAGGCTAAAGAACAAGTGAGTTTTGAATCTAATCGGGCGTATAACAGCTGTTTCCTTGACAGACTAACCGCGCAGCTTGCTGTAAGCCCGTGTTTGTTCCTCCTTTTTCCTCTTCAGGCTGCCCCTGTACCATAACCCGACGGCTGCCAATGTCAGCATCACCATTACGAAAATCGGGACCATACGAGCGTAAAGGCCATCCTGCTCCAGGAACATCTCCTGCACCGCGTAGTAGGCTGCCTTGGGCCTGCGGTCAGCGGTCATGATACCGTAATGCTCCTCCGGGTCCTCATCGTGCCGCGCCTCGTCCTCCGGTGCCCCTTCGCGGAACCAGTAGTTGCCCGGCCGCTGCGGGTTGTCGTAGTTCTTCCACCACTCGTCGGCAAAGCCGAACACGATTCCCCCCGCGGTGCCCGACTGCAGTATCTCCGCCCAGCACTCCCGCACGATGCGGGCCTGCCCCTCTTCTCCGGCCTCCAGGCTGTTGACCCCGAACTCTGTCACCAGCAGGGGCTTCTCCCCTGCTATAGGCTGCAGCACCTCCCGGATGTAGTTGCCGTAGCCGCGGGTCACCACCTCGGGGGGCCACACCGGGTACACGTTGAAGCTGATGATGTCAAGGAACCCAAGCTTCAGGGTCTTGGCCGGCGGCCAGCTGCTGTGCGTTACAGGGTGGGCAGCGTCAATCTCCTTCACGGACAAGTACAGGTCCTTCAGCTCATACTCGAAGGCCTCGTTTCCTTTCTGGATGAGCGCCGCCTCCGGTATCTCGTTCCCCAGCACCCAGCCCAGCAGCGCCGGCTTATCATTTAATTCTTTCACCCTGCTGAGCATGGCTTCTTTGTTTTCCACGGGCTTGTTCGGCCCGTCTTCTGTTAGGACACAAAGAATTTCCTCTTACTAATCAAACCGTAGTTGAGGAATTGGCATCCTAAAAAGCAGCATATATATTAAGTCTTGTTGAAATAGAAACCAATTCACAAGCTGATAACACATGTTAAGTACAGAGAATAATACACCTGTTGCTGAGCCGTCAAGGCCCAGAAGGGTCCAGAATAATTTAGAAGGCTCCATATAATACGCAACATCCTGCTTGAGTAAATAGGCTAGGGCTGTCTGCCGGGCGACGGTGCCCTGCTTGTTCACCGCCAGTGCCAATGCCTTTCTTGTCTCCACGAGCACGGCCAGCTTCTTTGCCCTTGTGATACCGGTGTAGATCAGATTCCGGAACAGCATGCCGAAGTGCTGCGTGATTACAGGGATGATGACGCTCTCAAACTCACTGCCCTGCGAGTTGTGAATGGTGATGGCATAGGCCAAATCCAGCTCCAGCGATACCTAGGGATAATCGACTCATATAACTTTTCGACCATTCCACCGCTGAAATCCGTAATGCAGCGAGGATCAGGAATGCACCAGCTGGAGGACTTCCTTCAACTCCTCACTGTGCCTGCGGGCCTGCAGCAGGGCCTCCAGTCCACATGGCTGAACTTGTCGAGAATGGACAGGCTGCTGCCTAGGTGATAGAGGTCCGCTCCCGCACCTTCCGTTTCACCCGCTGCCTTCCCAGCCGTCTCACCAATCACTCTCTTGACTTTGGAGATGAACCTGAGCTGCTCACTGGTGGCTTCCTCTGAGTCGATGAACAGGCAGTCTTTTTTTTCCTGCCAGACTTTGGGCTTGTGAAAGGGTGACCCTATCCGAGGGACTTCGCCGCTGTTTATCTGGTGGGCATAGGAGATGATGAGCGACTCTTGCGCCTGCCGAAAGACTTTCGTCAGCTTCAGACAAGAGACCACTCCCGAAGCAATTATATCCTTCAGCACGTTGCCCGCCCCACGGCAGGGAGTTGGTCGGCGTCCCCTATCAGCACAGCTGACCGTCAGCAGGCACTGCCTGGAGCAGGGAGGCCACCAAGTTGGTGGACGATAACGGCAAGATCCTCGTGGGGCCTTTGGAAACTGTTTGCCTTCAGCACAGTATAACCGGTCTCCGCGCTATGGAAGGTAATGTGTTCGACGATACCCGTTAGCTTTTCCGGATTGGCTGAAGTTTATCTGTCAAATGCCTGCATGTACAAGGATAGGTAAAGCTAAAGATACACTCACAGCAGCAGGATTGGTAAAAGGCGAAGTTTCTTTTTTATAGAACTTTCGATAAATTCTGAAGCCGCATCAGGAGAGCGGAAGATGAAGGCTTAGTGCTGAGTTCCCCAGGCTTTTCATACACTACTCACGAAGCAGTACAACAGAACCTAGTGGCCAGTTTAGAAATGGGAAGGCTTTTCTTTGTCCACCAGTATACTGCAACCCAAAAAGTTGTTTGACACTTCTTGCTCTGTTCGCCCGGAGCATCAAACAACTTTGCGTATGAACGTAACTATTCTATCAATGATAGCACCCAGAATCAATCCGCCCAAGCCACTTACCAGGACCTTCGCAAACCAGGCAAGAACAGGCACGTGAGCCAGAGAATGCTCCAGGTTGTCCAGCGCATGGCTAGTAAAAGGAATGCCATGTGCAATAATCTCCGCTCCTACCCACAACATGGCTGCCGTCCCGATGTAGCCGAGGAACTTCAAGAGGTGCGGCATGAATTTTACGATACCCCGCCCTATGCTTCGGACTTGTGGGTGATGCTTCTCTTTGGCCATGTGCACGCCAACGTCATCCGCCTTTACAATAAGGCCCACTAAGCCGTAAACGGCAACCGTGATAAAAACTGCCACAGCCAGCATCACGACAATTTGGTTCACCAGAGTTGTTTCAGCCACAGTCGCGTAAGTAATAGCAACTATTTCAGAGGAAAGAATCAAATCTGTGCGGACTGCGCCTTTTACTCTTTCCTTTTCCAGTTCTTCGGGCGTGACTACTTTTAAATCATCCCCTGCACCATGTTCTGCCTCAGCATGATGCTTACTAAACATAGAGTGGACCTTCTCATAACCTTCATAACACAAGAAGGCACCGCCCAGCATTAGTATGGGTCCGATTGCCCAGGGCGCAAAGAAACCCAGAAGCAGTGCCGCCGGGCTCAAAAGAAACACTTTATTGAGCAGTGACTTTTTAGCTATCTGGTATATGATAGAAAGCTCACGGGATGGGTCAAGCCCCACCACATACTTAGGCGTTACGGCGGTGTCATCAATCACAATGCCCGATACTTTACCTGTTGTTTTTGTCACCTGAGCAGGAACATCATCCAGGCTTGCAGCGCTGACTTTCACCAAGGCAGACACATCATCCAATAAAGCTAAAAGTCCTGTAGCCATTATTTATTACTGATTTAGAAGAAGACAGATTTTACAACCGATGAACACACCTTTATAATGTGGATTTTCTCCCGGCCAGTGGCGATATTACAAAATATATTTGTTCGTCCCCGTTTTGTTATCACAATTTAATTAAGGCTTCTACTACTACATATAAGGTCCCCCGGTTACACCAGTATCATCGTAACTTATACTAATACCAATCCGCCCGCTTCACCTTTACTGAGCTCAAAGATATCTTCTTCAATGCCTCTCATAGTTCGGATGAGCCTGAATTGATTTACAAGCCTTCTTTAGCCAACATCAGGACTAGCCTCTTCTCCTGACACAGGTAGCCCCTGTCATCTCTACTCAGATGGCAACACACCTTCTGCTGTGCCTGCCAGAAGAGCATAGACTACAGGAGAAAAGTAAAATAAAAAGACATCCTGCCTGGGTCTGCTGCCGTTATGAGACCTAAAGCAAGAGCTAATAAGCACATGGAATACAAGAATATACAACAGGCCTTGGTGGTAATTTCCCTTTTGGCCACTATGTGGGTAGGCGGTTGTCAAACCAGCGCCGTGCCAGCTGACACCGCCGATGAAACAACCAGGGGAATTAGAAGTTTAGCACCCCGAAAAGTAGATGTAAGGGGGAGCATTATTACGAGCCGATATGACCAAGGGCAGGTTATGCTGGAGGTGGAGGGGTTCCCCTCTCAGGACTCCCGCTATAACAGGGCGTATGTGCTCGTGGAGCCGATCACGCAGATTGTTGGTGTTGATGGAAAGCCTATCAGCCTAAGCGAACTACGACAGGGGCAAAATGTAGCAATCCTGTTGCGAAACGGCGGCATGGGAAATCTTGTGGGAATGGGTGTTGCCCGAAAAGTATGGTTAGAAGAAGTATACTGAACCACTTGTCAGCCCCAGGCTAAGTTTAAGCTAGTTAAAAACTCAATTCTTTATTTCCGAAGGCGGTAACATGTTCATTGGCTTTACGATGGATACGCTTCAACTTTTAGGAAGCTGAAGAGTCTGCACAGGCTTGCCCAGGGGAAGTTCAGAATATGACGCTTCCCGGAACTTTGGGTAGCATTCCGGTGGTTTACCACCTGTGCCTGAGGGGAAAATCGGGTGAGGCTAAACCGGTGGAAGAAATTTCCTGCGCACCGGAACTTCCGGGAACACTCCAGTTGTTATGCTCCAGTGCGCAAGGCACCAGGGAGGAGAAAGTGAAAAAGTTTCCCCAGGANTAAGCATTAAGCGCGGGAGCATTTCCACAGACGGGCCTCAAGCCCCTCTTCTTGCGCTGAAAGAAAAAGAGCCGAAAATTTTCCCTGCTTTCAGGAACTTCGGCAACACAGGGAGGTGTTACCTCTCCCGCCGGCCTCGTGAAGGCCAGGGCAACCCAGACAACTTTACCGGCTTTACCAAACCCCTGCGGCACGCCGCGCACCAGGTTTTGTGCGCGAGGGCTGGCAGCGGAAAGGAGGCTGAAAAAAATATTCTGCCGGGCATCTTGCAAAGCGGGAAACTATCCCTACCTTTGCGTCCCGTTTCGGAAGGAGGCGGATAAGGAGAGGCAGAGAGAAAGGCTGCGAATACTGAAAAAGAAGAAAAAAACAGAGGGTCGCTTGCAAAGCAGAATATAATTCTTACCTTTGCATCCCCTTCGAAAACAAGGCCAGCGCAAATCCAAATAGGACTCTGGCAACAAGCCGCAGGGCAGCCGTGGC
>NZ_BAAGXV010000014.1:0-25428 GCF_054779655.1 Pontibacter brevis | reverse complement strand
CAGTAGGGGCAGTTTACCTGGATAGTTATCTCGCACATAACTTCCTATAAACACCCTTGCTGCCATACTTATTCCAACATCATACATTCTAGAACACAGCCTAAAAGTCTTTGGATAAAGCGCATTTCCGGAGTCCAATCATCACGAGTTGCCTCCATTGCTGTTTACAAACAGTACTCGTTCTGATTCGTACCTGAACAGCCTATTTACGTTCTAATGAAGGTAAACAACCAAAGAATTATGCTCGAAATTGTGATAGAAGCCCGTAAGGCCGCGATTGGTCCGGGAATGGATGTGCGCCGGATTCTGCCTTTCCGGCTGCGACGGATGGTCGGTCCCTTTATTTTTATGGATCATGCCGGCCCTGTGGCTGCCCCTCCTCCCTCAGTACCCTCTATGGATGTACTGCCGCATCCGCACATCGGCTTGTCTACGGTCAGCTACTTGTTCGGCGGACAGGTAACGCACCGGGATAGCCTGGGAGTGCAGCAGGTCATCCGGCCCGGCGAAGTAAACTGGATGACGGCCGGCAGCGGGATTGCACATTCAGAGCGCTTTGAGGACCCTGCCGCACTGGCCGGCGGCCAGCTTGAAATGATACAGACCTGGGTCGCCCTTCCGGAAAAAGAGGAGGAAGCAGCGCCTTCTTTTGAAAATTATAAACCGGAGCAGCTGCCCATATACACAGATACAGGGGTCTGGATGCGGCTGATAGCAGGGGATGCCTACGGACTTAAAAACGATGTCAGAACACATTCTCCTTTGTTTTACCTGCATGTCGTGCTGGAGCAGGGGGCGTCGTTCGGCCTCCCCGACGGGCATACAGAAAGAGGCATTTATATAGCCAGAGGAAGTGTGGAGGTTGCCTGGCGGAGTTATTCTGCCGGGCAGATGCTGGTCTTCAAAAAAGGAGTAGGACCCATTATACGGGCGAAGGAAGCCAGCACGCTCATGTTGCTGGGCGGTGAGCCGCTTGGAGAAAGGTTTATCTGGTGGAATTTTGTTTCATCCAGGAAAGAGCGCATCGAGCAAGCGAAAGCGGACTGGAAGGAGGGAAGAATTCTGCTACCGCCCTCCGACAACTCAGAATTTGTCCCGCTACCGGAAGATCGTTCCCGCCCTGCCGGCAGCCCTTCTCCCCAAGCCCTTTCCTGAGGCAGATGACCCCCTCAAATGCACAGCGCGATGCGAAAGGGGGGCTAACTCCAGGATGAAGTTGCTCGGCCCATAGAGGACAGGAAACAACAATGAAAAAACGGTTTATGAGTTATTGAAGAAGCTATTGCTACGGAAGCTTAGGCAGAATATGCTATGGATAAAAGTATAAGGCACCGGTAAAAGCCATTTTTCCCTCCTCATTTCTCGCTGTTCAGGCGGTATCCTGTCCACTTCATCTAAAATGCTTATCTTTAAGAGCTTTATGCCTGGCTTTTTTGGGCTTAATTTTAAGCAACATCATCTTAACCTTTAAACTTTAAATGAAAAAGAACACCTTCTTACTGTTCCTTTGCTTTTGTGTGGCAGCGATCAGCGCGCATGCACAGCAAGGGAAAGAGCTTATCAATGTAACGGACTTGCTGAAGATCAAGCAAATCGCCAATGTCACTCTGACGCCCGATGGCAGTAGAGCCGTTTTCTCTGTTACCAGTATCGAGCCTGACCCTGCGAATAGGGCAGAACACAAGTACAGCACCCAGTTGTACCTGGTTTCTACGGGCAGTGCTACTCAGGCACCCCGTCAGATTACGTATGGCAGCAACAGTGCTTCACAACCTGCCTGGAGCCCCGACGGAAAACAACTGGCCTTTGTCAGAGCAACGGACGGAAAGCCCCAGATTTACCTGCTTTCGATGGAGGGAGGAGAGCCGGTGCAGCTTACCAAGTTTAAGTACGGCGCGAACAGCCCCGTGTGGAGCCCTGACGGCAAGCAGATTCTCTTTACTTCCGGCTTTGGTTTAAAAGAACTGCTGTCTGACTCATTGCTTAACCCCAACAAAGAAATACCGAAGTGGTCTTACGAAAAGCCAGGCTTTTTTCAGAATGAAAACCTGAATGCCAACACAACCGCCAAGCCAGATGCAGATGGCTCTTTGGCAGAAATCAGGAGCTACCTGGATAAAAACGAAAAAGACAACAAAGCCAAAGTCATCAACCAGCTTGACTTTCAGGAAGAAGCCAGTGTCACGGGCAGCATCGACCTGTCCCACATCTTTATCATGGATGCACGTCCTGACGCCACACCCAAAGACCTGACGCCCGGCTTCTCTACCAGTTACCGTCCTTCTTTTACAAAGGATGGCAAGCGTATCATTTTTGAAGGCGACAAAGACGATACGGAACACCCCAACCGCTCGCAGGAATCAGAAATATTCAGCATCAACCGGGATGGAAGCAACCTAAAGCAGCTTTTAGGAAAAAAAGGCATGGCCTACAGCAGTGCCGCTCTTTCTCCCTCAGGCAAATGGCTGGCCTTCGAGTACCGCCCTACCAACGATGTCAGGATACCAGCACTGGCTATCATGCCGCTGGATGGCAAAGAAGCTGATATTGTAACTGTCCCTTTCGACCGGAACAAGAGTAACCTGACCTGGACTGAAGACGACAAGTACCTTTACTTTACCTCTCCGTCCAACGGAGGCGTTATCCTGAGCAGGGTAAACCTCAGAAACAGGAAAGTAGAGCAGCTGACGGATTTTAACAGCGGAGTAGGGAGCTTTGACATTCATAAGAACAAGCTGCTCTATGTGAAAACGGAGGTTGCAAACCCTTATGAGTTGTACCAGTCAGATGCCGCAGCTAAAAATGCCAGACGCGTTACTTCTTTTAACCACGATTGGGTAAAAGACAAGAAACTGAGCATGCCGGAGAAGAAGACATTCACCAACAGCATCGGGCAGACAGTGGAGTATTGGGTGATGAAGCCCACCAATTTTGTGGAGGGCACAAAATACCCGGTGGTGCTGGAGATACACGGCGGCCCTACTGCTATGTGGGGACCTGGCGAAACCAGCATGTGGCACGAGTACCAGTTCTTTGCCTCCAGAGGCTACGGCGTGGTGTTCAGCAACCCGCGTGGCTCCGGTGGTTACGGGGAGGATTTCATGAGAGCCAACATGAAGGACTGGGGGCAAGGTCCTGCCAGTGATATACTCACTTCGCTGGACCATGCTGTGGCCGAAGGCTGGGCTGATACTGCGCGTCTGGCTGTTACAGGAGGTTCCTACGGCGGCTACATGGTGACCTGGATTGTGGGCCACGACATCCGGTTTAAGGCTGCCTGCTCACAGCGCGGTGTGTACGACCTGGGCACCTTTTTCGGGGAGGGCAATGCCTGGCGCCTGGTGCCGAACTATTTCGGGGGCTATCCATGGGAAGAAGCCAGCAGGCCTCTCCTGCAAAGAGAGTCTCCTCTCACATACGTGCAGAACATCACGACACCGCTGATTATTTTTCACGGAGAAAACGACCTGCGTACAGGTGTTATACAAAGTGAAATGCTTTACAAAAGCCTGAAGATTCTGAACAGGCCAGTTGAATATGTGCGCCACCCGGGAGCCACCCATGAAATTACACGTAGCGGCAATAACCGCCAGCGCATTGACCAGATGCTCAGAACGTATGAGTTCTTCGAACGCTGGTTGCATGACGGGGATAATACAAAGCCTTAAGCTCACACCTGTTTTACAAAACCAAAAGCCGCTTGTACTACAAGCGGCTTTTGGTTTTTAAAGGGTGGATAGTAAATCCTATGATGCAGTTTCGGTGCTTTTGCCAACGCTGCCGCAGTTAAAAGCAACCGTGCTTCGTTTCATGCTAAATTCAAATCAAGGTAAATCAACTTACCTCCGGAGGATAATGAATAAAGGAAAACGGATTGGCACAGGGCTTCAGGTGCGGACTGTACAGCCCTACATACTTCAGTGTCCTGCTCTCATCCATGTTGTTACTGAAAAAATCAGTAGACAGTAGATACGTTTCTGCCATTAACCGAAACATCCCCGAGTTAAACAGACTCACCGCACTATCGGCCTTAATATTGAAGGCATAGAGCGTTTTTATAACCATGGCATTTTTCAGCCGTCCTTCCCAGTAATAAAAGGGCAGAAAATCGTCTACAAAATCCTCAACTCCCTTTTGATCCAGCTTCAGGTAATTGAACTCGTGCAGGAGCGCGCCGATGGCAGCCTCCCTCATCGAAAGAGATGCAAAACCAGTACCAGGTGCTGCTACCAGCAGAGCACCCAAACCTGTTAACTGTAGAAAATATCGTCGTAACATAACAGAAGAACTAAAAGGACTTGTCGGCCGCATGCAAAGACAAAGCAGACAATGTAAGCGTAGGATTGGCTGGTGAATAAGTTGTAAAGGTGCCGCTACCCAGCACAAAAAGATTACGGTACTGGTGGTGGAGCAGGTGCTTGTCTACTACGCCCTCAGCCGGGGTGCTGCTCATGCGGGTGGTGCCCAGGATATGGGCTTCAGAGGCGTAGGGTTTAGAATACTCTATTTTTTCTACCGGTAAACAGGCCAACACCTCCGGAAGCTTTTGCTTCATTTTTTCCACTGCCCTGAGCGTATAGTTGGACGGACCTTCAAAATGCACCTTCGGCTTGAGGGGGTCTGAGGTGGCAGCCACGTAATTCCTTTCATCCGGCACGTCCTCGAACACCATCCTGAAGTTGGCAATGTCTCTCCACTTGCCTTTTTCAAGTCTCAGAAAGGGGGCGTTGTTCGATTCCATCATACAGGCCGCATATTCCTTCCGGTGGTCGCCATCGTAAAGCATATAGCCATTGGCGCTCACCCAGGTGCTGCCGCCGGTGTTTTGCAGGCGGTCGAGGTACACGCGGGCTCCCAGGCCATACTGTTCACCGAGGCCTTTGCCTGTGAAGGGGTTTGTGTCGCCGGAGTTTAAAAGGATATGCGCATTGAAAATGGCATTGGCGCCAAGGGCAAAAACGTCGGCAGAACGCACATGTTCCTTTCCATCCTTCAGGTAAGTTACCTTCCGCACCATGTTTTGCTGAAGCTCCAGGCCAAACACCTGGGCACCGTACTCCAGTGCCACACGCGAATCCTCGTAAACACCCATCCCCGAGTTTTCAATGGTGAACTTGGCGTTAACCGGGCATACACTGCAATCGGCGCTGACACAGCAACTGCCCCTGCCATTCACCGGTACCCTTGCCCTGGCGGTTGGCTGGCTCACATACAGGGGGCCGTATCTGCTCTTGAGGACTTTATCAACAGTATTAAATAAGTGGGGCGGCAGCGGGTAAGGTTTTTTCCTGGGGTATGGCGTATCATCAGGACCTGAAATGGCCATGAGATCTTCCACCTCGTCATAATAGGCATCCAGATCCTCGTACTGTACGGGCCAGTCGTTTCCGATGCCATACAGGCGCTTCAGCTGGAAATCGGAAGGCAGAAATCGCGGTGTACAGCCGAACCAGCAGTTGGATCCTCCACCGAAGGCAGCCTGGAATTCCCAGCGCTTATCAGGATTAGCATTGACGAAAGTATTATCTGAAATCTCATTCAGGCGGGCATAGGCTGTGCTTTCCCTCTTTCTGTCTTTCAGCCTTTCAGCGTGCGGAAAGAAGTGCCCTCTTTCCAGCACCAATACCCTCGCTGATTTTGGTGCCTTGCTTAAATATTTGCTGAGAAAAAAAGTAGAAGCAAAACCGGTTCCCACTACGAGCAAATCATACTTTTCATAGGCCATGATTTATATATTCTTAAAGCTTCTCAAAAAATGATTTGTTGATTTTACAAAGACATTCTCTGTTTATGAAGTATTAAGTAATATAAATACATAACTGAGGCGATATTCTTAGTGAACGGCTGTATTCCGCTAGTTTAAATTTTTTGTAAACCAGTAGAGTTTTAGCTTTTATACGCCTCTCCCAAGCCTCTTTTGTACCCGCGTTCTTCTGGCTTTTCATCTTATAGTTCAAGAACTTTTCCTCTTGAAGATAAAAATTGGACACTTTGTGTAGTAACAATAATTATTGGAATAGGTATATCTATCTGTTCTTTACGTATACGCTTTGTTCCTGCTGTTTTCACTGTTTGGTCTGCGGCTTCTGACAGGAAGTTGCTGTTTCTTGTGCTGTCATGTGTTTATCAAATCTTTCTTATGGTTCTGTTATATGGCCGGTTTATTTCTGCGCTGCAAGCCTTGCAATTACCTGTTTCCGAAATGTAAAATGACAGCAGAATCAGGAGGTGTGCTATGAAATCTTTTCTAATCGGTTTTTTCTGCGGGGTGCCCTTGCCCCGAAAATGTGTCGCCTGTGTAGGTGGCCTGCTGCTATGCTGCCTGCTGTTTGTAAGCCCTGTTTTCTGCCAGGATGTTATTACCAGGACGGACAGTGTGCGGCTGGAGGCAACTGTATTGCAGGTGGAAAATGAAGCCATCCGTTTTAAGCTGTACCAGGAGCAGGATGGGCCGGAGTACATCATCAGTACGCTCGATGTATTGTTTTTAGACTATGCGGACGGAACACGAAGGGTTTTCGGACAACCTGTTGCCCGGCAGCAAATGAAATCCAGGCCAGATTACACAAAAGAGTGGGGGCGCAACATGCTGACGCTAAGTGTAGATGATTTCTTGCATCAGAATCTCACCATCTCATATGAAAGGATTTTTGGCTCCGGGAAATTCGGCATTCAGGTACCGGTTTCGGTGGGGCTGAACCCAACGGGGGAGGACAGAGGATATTTTATGAGGAATAAAACATTTGGTGCCGGAGTAGCAGCAAATTTTTATCCCTTCGGGCAGGCGCGGTTTACTTATTTCCTGGGCCCGCAGGCAGATCTGTCTACGTTCAAATATGATTCCTTCTACTACGGTCCTTATGACCCCGACAGGCCACAGCAGTCCCAGATTAAAAGCTTTAGTGTAGGCACAGTTGTCATGAGCAACGGGGTGTATTATCAGTTATCGAAGCCACTCATCATCGCTTTTGACATTGGGTTGGGGGCAAGGGTGTGGCGGGAGCGTGTAAACGATGAATACGAATACTATCCTTATTACCTCAACTTTATTTTCGTTCCGGCTATTTTCCGATTTGGCTTTCGCTTTTAAACCTGCACTATATGAACGACACATCGAAAGGGTTTACGCCGCTCCGGCTACTGCGCCGAAAAAAGGTACAAGCTGTTTTGGCCTGGTGCCTTTTGCTGGCTTTTTTGCCACTAAGCTCCGGATGCAACTATTACCGCGTCCAGTCAGAGGAAACGGTAACCGGAAACAGGCTCAGCACTATCCCCAACTACAAGCGCTTTCTGGTTCACCAGGGTAACAAGGTATGGGAGTTGCGGGACGTGACCGTGAAAGAGCAAGCTTTGGAAGGAACCCTGCATCCTGTTTCTACTGGTTTGCTGGCTTTTATAAATCCCAAACCAGGCTCACCGAACCGTTACAGAAGGAACAACAAGGGAATAGCTTTGAACCTGGTGCACCTGCACATCTACCAATATGCGCAGGGCGATGGCAACACTGTCAGCATTCCGATGAATGCCATACAGCGTATGGACATTACAGACATGGATACCGGGGCCACGGTTGCCTCGCACGCGCTTACAACGGTTGGCATACTGGCAGGCACTATGGCCATCATCACCATTATTGTGCTGCTGACAAAAAGCTCCTGCCCTTATGTGTATGCCTATAACGGGGAGCACTTTGAATTTGTGGGCGAAAGTTATGGAGGAGCTATTTTCTCTCCTTTGGAGCGGCATGACTATATCCCGCTTCCACAACTGAAGGCAAACCAGGAGAACTTGCAGGTAAAAATTGCGAATGAGCTGAAAGAGCGGCAGTACACCAACCTGGCCGAGTTGCTGGTCCAGCAGCACCCGGAGCAGGTGCGCGTGCTGCTGGACCAGCAGGGAAAGCCTCATACGCTTGCAGCGGTGCAGGCGCCGGTTGCTGCGCGTTCCGCTGATGGCATGGATTACTACACCACCCAGCTCTTCGCAACCGACAGCAGCTCCTACCTTTTTAACCACGGGAGCGATAATGTAAACCAACTGAACCTGAAGTTCACGAAGCCAACCGGAGCAAAGCAGGCCAAACTGTTGCTGCACGCCCGCAACTCCCTCTGGCTGGACTACCTTTATGGTTCGTTTATAGAGCAGTTTGGAGCCTCTTATACCTCCTGGGCAGAAAAGCAGAAAGATGTACCGGCAAAAGAGCATGAACAGTGGCAGAAAGACCAGGGCATCCCGTTAACAGTAGAGGTAGAGACGGCGCAGGGCTGGCTGACAGTAGGGCAGGTGCCCACGGTGGGGCCGCTGGCCGGCCGCGACATGGTGATCCCGTTTGACCTGGCCGGAGTGAAAGGAGATGTGGTAAATGTGCGGCTTTCCTGCGGCTTTATGTTTTGGGAAGTAGACCAGGCCGGCATTGATTATTCGCTGAATGTGCCGGTGGAGGTGCGAACAATCAAAGCGTCCCGCGCCACGGACAGGCAGGGCTGGGACACCAGCCATTTGCTGGCGGCAGACGATAACCAGTACCTGAAGCAGTTTGCTGTTGGGGAAGAGGTGCTGCTGACATACACGGTTCCGCCTGCCACACCAGGTAAGAGCCAGAGCAGCTTCCTGCACACAAAAGGGTATTATGAGCATATCAGGAAGTTTGAGGGTGTTCCGAACATTCTGAACCTGATGGCCTTCAAGCGGCCCGGCCGCTTTATAGAATTTTCAAGGGAACGTTATCAGCAAATCATCAGCTCCGAACAATTAAATGCCCTGTCCCATGCCCCTGTTGTCACGCCCTAAACAAGCTGCCCCCGAGGCCGTTGTGCTTCCAGAACAGCCAGTGCAAACCCTTGCTGCCCCTGTATCAACAGAAGGAACTGCTGCTCCCCCGATGCTGAGCAGGGGGGAAGTCTGCCCTTATTCTGTTTTGTGTCAGGCTCCGGATAGCATGGCTGGCTTTTCGCCATATTTCCAATCCTCTTAAAGCCATTTTCGCCCTGCGACAACTGGAGAAAACGCGCCGGCTCTATATGGGAGACTTTAGATCACTTAAAGTTGCAAAATCAGGAGGGCGCTATTTTTATGAATTAAATACACCCGGCTGGCCTTCATTGGTATGCGACCAGTACCACCTTTCGGAGCTAAACCGGATAGTGCCCTTCCAGGAAAAGCCACACGCGCTAAAAGTGCTGTTGCTGGCTATTACCAAGAAGTGCGCGCTGCAGTGCGAGCATTGTTTTGAGTGGGACGCGCTGAACGGAAAGGAGAAGCTGACAACAGACAACCTGAAGACGATTGTTCAGAAGTTCCAGGCAAATGGCGTGGGCCAGGTTCAGTTCTCTGGTGGCGAGCCGCTGCTTCGGATGCCGGCCATACTGGAAGTGGTGGGAGCTGCTGCGCCCGGAACAGATTTCTGGGTCATTACCTTGGGCCACCGCCTCACCCCCAAAATGCCTACACACTTAAGAGTGCAGGGATTACGGGCGTCACCATCAGCCTTGATAACACTATCCCGCACCTGCACGACCAATTCCGGGGCTTTAAAGGTGCCTATGATTGGGTGGAGCAGGCAGCGGCAAATGCCCGCCGGGCCGGGCTCCTTATCAGCCTGTCGCTTTGCGCCACCAGAACTTTTACCACCGAAGAAAACCTGATGGCCTATGTGGAACTGGCGCATAAATTAGGCGCTGCTTTTGTGCAGGTTCTTGAGCCGAGGGCAGTAGGGCATTATGTAGGGCAGGAGGTCACTTTGTCGCCCGCCCAGCAGCAGCTCTTAACAGCCTTTTATGAAAAGCTAAACAAGGATCCAAAGTATCAGCATCTGCCTATCCTGGTGTACCACGAGTATCACCGCCGCAGGGCAGCCTGCACAGGTGCCGCAGACCGTTATGTGTATGTTGACACCGATGGACAGTTGCATGCCTGTACTTTCTGCAGGAAAGCCTCAGGTTGCGCCTTCGGGGCAAACCTGGAAGAGGACCTGCTGCGCCTGCGACAGGCAGGGTGCCCGGAGTCAGCTGCAGCCTGCAGCGGCTCGTGCCAGCATGCCTGCAATGTAAGCTAAAGCTTACCTGCACAAAGTCAACTTGTTTCCAGTTTTTCTGCTGAGTTCCTAGGGACAGGAGCCATCTTAAAGAGGAGAGGGTAGAATGGCCTCATCCGCAGCATGTTGTTTAGATGCTATAAGGTCATATAAGCAAATACGTACAAAAAGAGGGTACCTGAAACAGGTACCCTCTTTTTGTGCTGTAATATTCTGGTAGTTTCAACTGCTTGCTGTGGTTAAACAGCCACCCAGCTGCGCTTGTGGTTCGACTCCAGGATACGCTCACAGATGAGTAACTCGCGGTAACCGTCAGCAAACGTAGGGAAGGTTGGATTGTCAGGCTGCTTTCCGGCTTCGATGGCGGCATACACTTCTTTGAACATCTGCTTGGAAGTGTCCGGGAAACCCTCGTTGTGGCCACCAGGGAACGTGATGAGCGAGCGCACTTCCGGGTGCACCAGTGAGGGGTCGCGCATGAGCACCTGGTTGGCGCCGTCGCGGTTGCCAATCCACATTTCATTCGGAGCCTCAGAATTCCAGGCAAAGGTTTGCTTTGATCCGGAAATCTCGAGCTTCATCTGGTTTTTACGACCGGCAGATACCTGCGACACCGTGATCACCCCGCTGTTTCCGTTATCGAAGCGAAGTAAAACGTTGGCGTGGTCCTCGGTGCTGATCTCCACATCGGCATAATCCTCGGGAGTCAGCATCTTGCCGGAGTACGTTTCAACAGGCTTCAGCGGCTTTTTGCGTGTTTTGTGAATGGTGTTGAAGTCAGCCATCACGGATGTTGTTTTCAGGCCAGTAATGTACTCCAGTACGTCCATCAGGTGTGAGCCAATGTCAGCAATAGCGCGGGAATCACCGGACTTGTCTGGCTCCAGGCGCCAGTTGTAATCTGTGTTGTAGAACAACCAGTCCTGCAGGTAAGAGCCGATGAAAGAATAGATTTCACCCAGTTCTCCTTTTTCACGCATTGTCTTCATCTGGCGTACCAGCGGGTAATAGCGCAGGTTAAAGTGGACGGCGTTCACCAGGCCGGTTTCAGCGGCGATACGCACCAGTTCTTCCGCCTCTTCTAAGTTTTTTGCCAGAGGCTTCTCGCAAATCACGTGCTTGCCCGCCTGCAGGGCTGCTTTTGACTGAGAATAATGGAGGAAATTAGGCGTGCAGATATGAATACTGGTAATATCATCCTGTTTCAGCAGATCTTCGAACGTATAGGAACGCTCAATACCCAGTCCGGCAGCCTTCTCTTTGGCCAATTCTTCAGTTAATTCACAAAGTGCGGCGACTTCAACATTAGGGAGCCGGCGAAGGGCTTCGATATGAGCCGGGCCGATAAAGCCCGTACCTACAACACCTACTTTAATTTTCTTCATTATTCAGGTTGTTTTATTTGTTTTAGATGAGTAAAGGGAGGTAATTTTATAAAACTATTTAACTTTTGCTAACTTTTTTGCAATCATGTGGCTTTCGGAATACTTCAATCCACCTTTCCGGGGGCTCTTTAGATGCTTTACCGATACCTCCTTTTTCCGGTCCTGGAAAAATTGAGCACGCCTGGCAGAATTTGCTCTAAATACTCCGGAAGATAGTATATATTTAAAGCTCATTCATGTGTTGGTATTTCAGGTATGGCCTTTCTCAACTTAAGAACTTTACTATTTAAATGTATCACAGCCTCCGTGTGCTGTTCTTTCCTAGGTTCCTGTTCGGGAACAAAAAAAGATAATTTTATAAATGATTTATTTCCGGAGGAGGAGGTAAGGCAGCAGGTAGTAGTGCCGGCTTCTTTCACTGCGGCAAGTGCCAACCGACTGTGCAGCCAGGTCGATTCCATTTTCAGTCGATTGCATAAGAAAAAAGGGTTTAATGGAACGGTGCTGGTCACAAAATATGACCGAGTCATTTATAAAGGAGCATTCGGCTATGCTGATTTTAAAACCAAAGACACCCTCACGACGAACACGTCTTTTCAGCTGGCTTCGGTGTCCAAGCAATTTACGGCTATGGCCATTATGATGCTGAAAGAAGAGGACGAGCTAAGTTATGATGACAGTGTACAGCAGTATATCCCGGATTTCCCTTACAAGGGTATCACCATCCGGCACCTGCTAACCCATCGCTCCGGGTTGCCAAACTATACCTATTTCAGCGACGAACTTTGGCCTGACCGGAAAGTGCCTATCACGAATGATGATGTGCTGCACCTGATGGCGGTGCATCAGCCCAAAATCTTTTTTCAGCCCGACAAGCGCTTCGACTACAGCAATACCGGCTATTTATTGTTGGCTGCTATTGTAGAAAAGGTTTCTGAGATGCCTTTTGCTGCCTTCCTGCAGGAGCGGATATTTGAGCCGTTACAGATGGCGAATACGTTTACGTTTCATGAATTAACTGACCGTACAGGAAGGGTGGCCACCGGCTATATCAGCGGCAGACGGAAAAGAACCCCGGATTATTTAGATAGTGTACTGGGTGACAAAGGAGTATACTCCACAGTAGAGGATTTGTATAAGTGGGATCAGGCGCTTTACACGAACAAGCTGGTGAAGCGGGAAACGCTGGAAGAGGCCTTTGCTGCCCGGGGCCTTGTGAATAAGAAAACAGAAGATTACGGCTACGGCTGGCGTATTAAACAAGTAGAGAGTGGAGATACGGTGGTATATCATGGCGGTTTATGGCATGGCTTTAATACCTACCTGCTGCGAAACCCAAAGGACCACAGTACGATTATAGTGCTGAGCAACCTCACCAACGGCAGTTTAAATTACATGAAAGACCTTCGGAATTTCCTGTATCCAGCCCCACCTGTTATGACTGCCAGCAACAACGGCAAACAAAAGAAGGGCGCTGGTGCCCGGATGTAGTGGATGCAACGCAAATAAACAGCAGCGGCAATTTTCTTATGAAATTTGCCGCTGCTGTTTTTCGTAGTATTCCAGGCATTAGGCTTATGCCATCAGGAGTCTCTGCTCAGAGCCTATGATACCTGACCGAACCTGATTTCCATAAGCTTGCTTCATTACCGGATACAGCAGGATGCTCTTCCGGGAAAATAGATTGAAATTGGGTATCGTAGAAATGTTTTTTTCTCAAGGTTCATATCCTGTTTGCGGCACGTGTGCAATTCAGTTGAGGGCGGCAAAAACTAATCTCAGCCTAGGGACTGCAAGCATGGAGAGGAACATAAAAAAAGGTCTTATGCATCCAAAGCGTTTACTTACAACCTGCCTCATCACTTTGTTTGTCGTTAGCTTACTGGTAAGTTTCACCCAAAAATCAAAGCCAACGCTGTACATTATCGGCGACTCCACCGTCAGGAACACAAATGAAGGCTATGGTGGCTGGGGCTCCTATGTTCATGAATTGTTCGACACGACAAAAATCAGTGTTAACAACCAGGCGATGGCTGGCAGAAGTACCCGCACCTTCTTGAAAGAAGGTCGCTGGGATAAAGTGATGTCCATGCTTCAGCCAGGTGATTTTGTCATCATGCAGTTTGGCCATAACGAGGGGAGTGAGCCAGATACGTCCAGAAGCGGATACAGGGGCGTATTAAGAGGCCCTGGTGAAGAAACAAAAGAGCTTATCTGGAAAAACGGTGAAAAGGAAGTGGTGCATACGTATGGCTGGTACCTGCGCAAGTTCATCAACGAAGCCAAATCAAAAGGTGCTACTCCTATTGTTGCCTCTATGATTCCACGTAACCAGTGGAAAGACGGGAAGGTGGTGCTGGCAAACGACACTTTCGGAAAGTGGGCCGCAGAAGTAGCGAAAGCGGAGGGGGTGTATTTTGTAAATCTGAACCAGATAACGGCCGACAAGTATGAGCGAATGGGTCCGGAACAGGTGCAGGCTCTTTTTCCGACAGACCATACGCATACCAATCCGGAGGGAGCCCGCATAAATGCTGCTTCAGTAGTAGAAGGCCTTAAAAAGAACAAGAAACACCCGTTGAATAAGTACCTGAAGAAGTCATAGTTTGAACATAAGCCGGTGCCTGAAGCCTCCTTTCATTCAACAGACCTTACCTTACCAATCATCCCTATATGTATAAAATAGTATTCCAGAAAAGCAGCCTCACATATTTCTTTTTTATGTCTCTGCTGTTCAGTGTATCCTGTGCGGCCGTGAAAACAAACCAGCCTAAGCCTACCCTGTACCTCATCGGTGACTCTACCGTGAAAAACGGAAAAGGAAAGGGAGATGGTGGCCTGTGGGGCTGGGGAGACTTTCTTGCAGCGTCTTTCGACACAAGCAGGATAAGAGTTGAAAACCATGCGCTGGGGGGCACCAGTAGCCGCACGTTCCGCACCCAGGGGCATTGGAACAAGGTATTACCTAAGATACAGGCAGGAGACTTCGTGATGATGCAGTTCGGGCACAACGACAGCAGTCCGGTAAACGATACCCTCCGTGCCCGCGGAACGATTAAAAGCAACAGTGACGAGATTCAGGAAATAGACAACCTCATCACCAAAGAGCATGAGGTGGTGCATTCTTACGGGTGGTACCTGCGCCAGTTCATAGCAGAAGTAAAGGCGAAGGGAGCCACTCCGATAGTGCTGTCGCCTGTACCTAGAAATACCTGGAACAACGGAAAACCCAACCGGAACGATCAGGACTACGGAAAGTGGGCGGCTGAGGCCGCAAAGCAGGGCGATGCGGTTTTTATCGATCTGAATAAAATCATAGCAGACCGTTATGAGCAGGAAGGGGAGGAGAAAGTGAGAAGCACCTATTTCAATACCACCGACCACACCCACACCATCGAAGCGGGAGCCATTGTGAATGCGGCTTCTGTAGTGGAGGGCATCAGGCAGAATAGAAAGCTGGAGCTGAATAAATATTTAGTTAAACCAGGAGAAACAGGCACCACGAGTTCTGTAAGGTAAAGCCAGTACGCCTGAATCTTATTTGACTTCGCCAAATGAATGATGTGTTGAAGTCGTTTTACGGCTTACGAACAAGTTTATCGCACCCCTAATCCGCTCCAGGTTTAGGGGTGTTTTATTTTAAACCCTGGCTGGCACCAGTTTATTTCTATTCGCTCAGTATCTCCTTCATTTTATTCTTCATGTTGCTTATGCAAGGTAAAGGGCTTAACAGCTATATGCCTTTTTCAAAGGATTTGTTTTGCCAAAACATCCGACGAAAAATAAAATGAAAAAAGTTTTTGTGCGTCGCCGGATAAGCGGTAGCTATGGCTGTTTAGGCAATACAGATCCTACGGAAGGAGCCTTCATAATTCCTCCTAATGCCTGTTGGCAGCACCATTCTCTGTAGGTTTTGCATTTTAATTGTTTTAACAATAAGATAAAATGTTTTATTTGCTATTGAAAAGCATTCAAAATGATGCAGATAACATTTGTAATGTAGCGGCTTATGCTTTTGTGCTTCTCTTTTTTGTCTGTCTCAACCAAGACTCATATCAATAGGGAAGAGGAAGCAACCTGCACCAGTTTAACCCGCTGCTGATTACAGACTGATAATAAAACGTATTTCTTCACCCTCATAATCATTAAATGACTCACCACCGAAGTTTATCCAGGAAGTTAACATTCCTTTTTCTCCTGGCTTTTTGCCTTTTTGCCTATAACGCGCAAAGCGAGGTAAAACTACCGCAGCTGGTAAGCGACGGTATGGTTTTACAACGGGATGCGAAAACCAATATCTGGGGATGGGCATCTCCGGGTGAAAAAGTAACCGTAAAGTTCAGGGGCAAAACTTACAGAGCTACCACCGACGCAAACGGGAAGTGGCAGATAAAACTGGCTTCCATGAAAGCGGGCGGACCTTATACCATGGACATCAAGGGCAGTAATCAGATCACGCTCAAAGACATCCTGCTGGGGGATGTTTATTTCGTCTCCGGTCAATCGAATATGGTGCACCAGATGTCGCTGCATAACATCACCTATGCAGAAGATATTGCCACAGCCAATTATCCTCAAATCCGGCACTTCTGGATTCCAACTACGACTAACCTGCAGGGGCCTGCGCAGGATTTACCACAGGGATCCTGGAAGTGGGCTAACCCGCAGGACGTGAACAATTTCTCGGCAGTGGCTTATTTCTTCGCCCGAAAGCTTTACAACGAATACAAAATCCCGATTGGCCTGATCAATGCAAGCGTAGGCGGTACGCCTATCGAGGCCTGGATGAGCGAAGAGGGTTTCAAAGAATTTCCTTCTATCCAGGCTACCATCGAGAAAAACCAGGATACGAGTTATGTAAACGCTGCAAACCGTCGTGCGGCAGCTTTTGCCAAAGCCAACCAGCCAAAACCGGACCAGGACAGGGGGCTAAATGGGGCGGTGAAATGGTATGAGCCTGCTTATGAAGCTAAAAACTGGAAAACCATCAACATTCCCGGCTACTGGGAAGACCAGGGCATCAAGGACCTGAATGGGGTAGTGTGGTACCGGCGCGAAATTGAGATACCGGAGTCTATGACAGGTGTACCGGCAAAAGTACATTTGGGTAGAATTGTGGACGCCGATGTTTTATATATCAATGGTGAAAAGGTTGGCAACACCACTTACCAATATCCGCAGCGGCGCTACAGTGTGCCTGCCGGCGTTTTGAAGCCGGGCAAAAACCTTTTTGTCATCAGGGTAATAAACAACGGTGGTAAAGGAGGATTTGTACCAGACAAGCCTTATTATATAGAAGCAAACGGCCAGACAGTTGACCTGAAAGGCTACTGGCAATACAAGGTGGGCGAAGTTTATCGTCCGGTAACAGGCAAAACGGAAAGTGGTATCAGTGCACAAAATCAGCCTACCGCTTTATACAATGCCATGGTGGCACCAGCCACGAACTATACCATCAAAGGAATTCTGTGGTACCAGGGGGAAAGCAATGCCGGTAACCCGGAGGAATATAAAAAGCTGTTGCCTGCCCTAATCAGCAATTGGCGGGATAAGTGGGGGCAGGGTAATCTACCATTCCTGTATGTGCAGCTGCCAAATTTTATGGAAGCCAACTACCTGCCTTCGGAAAGCAATTGGGCGATGATGCGGGAGGCTGCCCTGCAAACCTTGTCGGTGCCGAACACCGCCATGGCCGTTACCCTCGACCTAGGGGAATGGAATGACATCCATCCGGACAATAAGAAGGATGTAGGGGAGCGATTGGCCCTGGCTGCGCAAAAGTTAATTTACGGGGACAAGAAAGTCGTTTCGTCTGGTCCGCTGTTTCAGTCAGCTCAAATAGATGGAAACAAGATAGTCCTGAGCTTCACCAATACAGGTAGTGGACTGGTTTCAATAGACGAGGAAGAACTTAGCCAGTTTGCGATAGCCGGTGAAGATAAAAAGTTTGTTTGGGCCAAAGCCAGGATTGAGGGCGATAAAGTAGTGGTTTGGAGTGAGGAAGTTCCGGAACCAAAGTACGTGCGCTACGCCTGGGCCGATAACCCGGACAGCGCCAACTTATACAACAAAGAAGGTTTGCCGGCTTCTCCTTTCCGGACGGACAAATAAATTCACGCAAACTTAATGCAGCACATGAAAAAGGCCTTTTATCTTTTGTTCGCCCTGGCGGTGTCTTCCGCTTCGGCGCAGCAGGCTGGCACCAGCACGTCCAGCCAATATCCGGCAGTAGTGAATTATACTGCGCAGCAGGACCACGCGCAGATGATGCAGCAATTGGGCATTAAGGCGCTGCGCCCAGGTCCGAGCGGCGACGAATCAGCGCCCAATCATGCGAATTATGACGAAGCGCTTGCCAATCCGTACCCGAACCTGCCGGAGGTGCTGACCCAGAAGAATGGCAAAAAGGTAACGACGCCGGCCATGTGGTGGAACAAGCGGCGGCCTGAGATAGTGGAAGATTTTGAGCGGGAGGTGTTCGGCCGGGTGCCGAAGAACGTGCCGAAAGTGAATTGGAAAACCCTCGTCTCCGAAAGAGAATATGTAGGCTGGATCCCGGTGAATGCGAAGCAGCTGGTAGGGGAGGTGGATAATTCATCCTATCCTTTGCTGGACGTAAAGATTAACATGACGGTGGTGACGCCAGCCAACGTCAATGGACCAGTGCCAGTTCTGATGATGTTTGGCCGCAGTGCTTTGCCAGCCCCGGCGCAGCCGCCGAAGGAAGACATGGAGAAAATTAATGCCGCCATGAAAGAGCTGCTGATTAAAACCGACCCTTCGCTGAAAGCGGTGTTTGAGCAGTACCCGGCCTATAACCCTATTACGGCAGCTACCCTCAACTTTGGACCGCCACCAGCCGGTGACCCGCCTACCCCGAATCAACTGTTAGCTGCAGGCTGGGGCTATGCCCTGATTGAGCCGGGCAGCATCCAGGCCGACAACGGCGCAGGCCTGACAAAGGGCATCATTGGCCTGGTGAATAAAGGACAGCCCCGCAAGCCGGATGATTGGGGTGCCCTTCGGGCCTGGGCCTGGGGTGCCTCCTGTGGCCTGGATTACCTGGAGACCGACCCGGCAGTGGATGCCAAACGCGTAGGTATCGAAGGTGTGTCGCGCTTCGGAAAAGCGGCGCTCGTAACCATGGCCTTTGACCAGCGCTTTTACATGGGCCTGATTGGCTCTTCCGGCGAAGGCGGTGCCAAACTGCACCGACGCAATTTCGGGGAAGCAGTGGAAAGCCTGACCAGCAGTGCCGAGTACCATTGGATGGCAGGTAACTTCTTAAAGTACGGTGCCTCGGAGGCTACTTTCGGTAGCAAGAACGCAAATGATATACCAGTAGATGCGCATCAATTGATAGCGTTGAGCGCCCCCCGCCCGCTCTTCATCAGCTATGGGATTCCAGAAAAAGGTGACGCGAAGTGGCTGGACCAGCAGGGAAGTTACATGGCCACCGTAGCGGCTGGACCAGTCTATCAGCTATTAGGTGCCAGAGACCTGGGTGTAGGCCACGACTACAAAACAGCGAAAATGCCTGGCGTAAATGTAAGCCTGCTGGATGGGGAACTGGCCTGGCGGCAGCACGACGGCGGCCATACCGATGCTCCCAATATCAAATACTTCATCCAATGGGCAGATAAGCTGATGAAGGAAAAAGAAGCTGCTGGTGCTAAGCGCTAAGCGCTATGCGGGTGTTGTGTATACTACAAACTCAGGTAAGTGTTATATTTTTCTTTTTTTTGTCAAAAAGGGCAGCTTCATATAAAGTGAAGCTGCCCTTTTTGAATTAAGATTGAAATTCTAATAAACATATTTTGCCTTTAAAATAGCAATCAGGACGCATGCACAAGCCAATAGGATAATGTGCCATTAAAAGTTAAGTATCTGGCATTTATACCTTCTGTTAGATATGAATTACATGTTAAGCACGCACAGCCTGTGCAGATTTGCACCTGTTTCAACTTTGCCAGATCTGGCAAAGTTGTCTTCAACGGCTATTCATACGTAAGGCAAAACAAATAAACGACGTACGATGAAGCCATGAAAATCAACAGAAGCCTTCTGCTGTACACGATCATCTACAATGTAGTCTATGGACTATTGTTCTTATATGTGCCAACGAATGTAGCCGGGGTAACGGGGGGGAAAGAGCTGTTAGTTTTCCCTTTTTTCTGGTCGGTAGGTGTTAATGGGTTCATTTTGGTTGGACTAAAGAACGTGGCCGCCTTTCAGTACTGGATTAACTGGCTGCTTGCCCTGTTCTGTACACCTATACCGACTTTTGTACTGGTGAATCTTTTTTTCAGCCCTTTCTGGTAAAGCCAAACGGAAAAAGGAGCGCTCGCTCCTGATAGCATCCGTGCGGCTGGGGAAGTGGTTAAAATCTCAAAGTTGGGTTGGAAAATGCAGTCATCACAAACAGAACAGCCACTCCATTTTCATGAAGTGGCTGTTCTGTTTTTCCCGGAGGGGTGCATTTCATAGACACTGTTGTGTCTATGGTGCCTGGAATAAGTAGGAGAGAGGCGGCTTGTCTCTACCAGCCAATGCCATAATCCTCGCCATGGTTGCTGGACCCACCCCAGAAGCTTTCGTGCTCCCAGTCGAAGTAAATGGCATTGATGGGACCACTGGTACGTTCGTCGAAGCTTGGGGTATAGCCCATCTTTTTCAGTTCATCGCGAACGGCCTTTGGTGTGCTGCTATGTAACAGAATGTGTCCTGGTTTAGGCTGGCGATCTGCTGTTTTGGTGCCGCCCAATGAAAGCCAGAGCTGGTTGGTGTTGATGTTGGCTGCTTCGGCAGCCTGCTGCACATTCATACCAAACTCCACCACGTTCAGAAAGAACTGCAACAGGTTCTGGTCCTGCGTATCACCTCCCTGCACGGCGAAAGACAGAAAAGGCTTTCCATCCTTCAGCGCCATGGAAGGAGTGAGTGTTACCCTCGGTCTTTTGCCGGGTTCCACCACGTTGAAAGGGTTCAGGGCAGGGTCCAGGACAAAGCTTTGCATCCGCTGGCTCATCCCTATTCCCGTATTGCCCGCGATGGTGGCAGGTACCCAGCCACCGCTGGGAGTAATCGATACCACCCAGCCCTCTTTGTCGGCCGCTTCTACTGTGGTGGTGCCCCGCCACAGCCTGTCCTGGTAATCTGTCATAGAGGAGCCATTGCGGATATCATGGCTGGGAGCAAAGTTTCGCTTGGTGGTATCCATTTCGTAGCCCCTGTCTTTCAGCAGTTTTAAATATGGGTTTTTTCTGCCTTCAAATGAGTAAGGGTTGCCGGGGCCAATGTTTGGGTTGTTCTTGTCGTACCGGATAAGAGAAGCCCGTTGCTTTGCATACTCCTTGCTTAACAAGCCTTTTATTGGCTCCTGAGGAGGGAAATAGGAGTCACCATAATAAAAATCCCGATCGGCAAAGGCAAGGCTCATGCTTTGGTAAAGCGTATGAATATACTTTGGGCTGTTGTAGCCCATGCCCTTCAGATCGAAGTTTTCAAGTATATTCAGTGCCTGCAGCATCACGGGTCCCTGCGTCCACTGCTGTAGTTTATAAACGTCAATGCCTTTGTAGTTTACCACCAGCGGTTCTTCCTCCAAAGGTTTCCATTTTGCCAGGTCCTTTATGGTGATGAGGCCACCCTGTTCCTGGCTGCCCCGCACAAACTCTTCAGCAATGTCCCCTTTATAGAAGCGGTCGTAAGCAGCCATAAGGGCATCTTTCCTGTTCTTACCTTTCTTCAGGGCGGCTCTTTCTGCTTCTACCATTTTGGTGAGTGTTTGCAGCAGGTCTTTCTGCACAAAGATTTCTCCCGCCTCGGGTGCCTCCCTTTCCTCGCCCGGGTGTGTCAGGAATACTTTTTTGCTGTAAGGCCACTGCTTGATGTGGTCTTTGTTGCGTTCAATGCTATTGGCGGTCTGCGCTTCCATCGGGTAGCCGGCTGCCATTTCCATAGCAGGTGCCAGTACCTGCTCCAGGCTTAGGGTGCCATAGTTGGCCAGCATGTAGAGCAAGCCCCCGGGTGTGCCGGGCGTGGTGGCAGCCAGCGGGCCATATTCAGGCGGAAAATTATAGCCCTTGCTCTTAAAGAATTCAGGTGTGGCACCGGTCGGTGCAACGCCCATGGCGTTGATGGCTATGACTTTTTTGGTATTGGGATTATAGATCAAAGCCTGGGTTTCGCCTCCCCAGCTCAGCACGTCCCACATGGTGCAGGTGGCGGCCAGCATGGCACAGGCAGCATCTACGGCATTGCCTCCTTTCTGAAAGGTCATGGCGCCGGCTGTGGCAGCCAAAGGTTTACCGGTAATGGCCATCCAGTTCTTGCCATGCAGCACCGGTTTCTGCGTTTGCTGGGCAATGGCCGACAGAGCCGAAGCCAGTAAGATGAACAACGTTAATAGGTTTTTCATAAAAGCGTGATACCTTATTGATAGAAAAATGCAGTAAAAGTTATTGTAGAGGCAATATACTTCATTTTGTTTCCTTTAGGTATTACAACAGTAATTTGATGTCAATTGCATGTATTTTAACCACATATCAGGCAATTGTTTTTAATTTGGTGAAGCATAAAAATGGGGTGCTCTTTCTTGTGCCTCGTTAGCCTTATTCTTTTTAGAAAAACCATGAGATACTTTAAATACAGCGTAACACAGTTGTTCCTCTTTATCCTCCTGCTTACCTCCTGCACGGTAGGCGGGAAAACAGCCTCAAGCAGGGAGGTGGCACGATGGGAGCAGCAGGCAGCACATGTGACCATTATCCGGGATGATTTTGGCGTGCCGCACGTCTACTGCAAAACAGATGCAGACGCGGTTTTCGGGTTAATGTACGCGCAGTGCGAGGACGACTTTAACAGAGTAGAGCGGAACTATATCTGGGCTACCGGCAGGCTGGCAGAAGTAGAAGGAAAAGAAATGCTCTACAGCGACCTGCGGGCAAAACTGTTTATGACGGAGGAAGAGGCGATTGCCAACTACGAAAAGAGCCCGGAGTGGCTGAAGGCGCTTTGCCAGGCCTTTGCCGACGGTGTTAACTATTATCTGCACACCCACCCGGAGGTAAAGCCGAAGCTCCTGACACGCTTTGAGCCCTGGATGCCGATGTATTTCAGTGAAGGCTCTATTGGCGGTGACATCGAAAGGATATCTACTAAAGGAATAAAAGCCTTCTATGAGGAGAACAAGTCGCTGGGGTTAAACAAACATGGGGATGGACTGGTGCATCCTGCACTGCTCGATGAACCGAAAGGTTCGAACGGGATTACCATTTCCGGAGCGCATACCGCGTCCGGAAATGCCATGCTGCTGATTAACCCGCACACTTCCTTCTTCTTTCGCGGTGAAGTGCATGCTGTGAGTGAGGAAGGATTGAATGCGTACGGTGCCGTTACCTGGGGGCAGTTTTTCGTTTACCAGGGCTTTAACGACAAAATGGGCTGGATGCACACCTCCACTTACACCGATGTTATCGACGAGTTTGAAGAAACCATTGTAAAGCAGGACGGTAAGCTGTTCTACCGGTATGGCGATGAATTACGCCCAGTCACGACATCCGAAGTGACCTTATCCTACAAAGAGGGCGAGGAGGCAAAACAAAGAACCTTTACAACATACCGAACGCATCACGGCCCCATCACGCACCAGAACGGAGACAAATGGGTGGCTACTGCTATGATGTGGAAACCCGTGGATGCCCTGATCCAGTCGTACACACGTACTAAAAAGAGCAGCCTGGAAGAATTTAACCAGATGATGCAAATACGCACCAACTCTTCCAATAACACCGTTTATGCTGATGCGGCCGGGAATATTGCTTATTACCATGGCAACTTTATTCCCGTGCGGGACACCATCTTCGACTACACAAAGCCTGTTGACGGAAGCAATCCAGAAACTGACTGGCAGGGCCTGCATACAGTAGAAGAGTCCATCAGGTTGATTAATCCCAAAAGCGGGTGGATACAGAATGCGAATTCCACTCCCTTCACAAGCGCTGGTGCCTACAGTCCGAAACGGGAAGATTACCCGTCTTACATGTCGCGCGCGCCTGAGAACTTTCGAGGCGTACATGCTATCCGGTTGCTGAAGCAAGCGGATAACCTGACGCTCGACAAATTGATTGAACTGGCCTACGATCCGTATCTTCCGGCCTTCGAAGTGTTAATCCCAGGGCTAGTAGCCGCTTATGACAAGCTAAAGCCTGAAGACCCCAGGTTGCAGGAGGCCATGAACGTGATGCGCAACTGGGATTATGCAGTGTCCAAAGAATCAGTGGCCATGTCGCTTGCTCATTTTTATGCACTTCATACTTTGAGAGACGGTAGTGCTCCTGAAGGCCTGAACCTGATGGAACGCTTCGATTATTATGCAACGGCTTCACCCGAAACAGAACGTTTAGCGCTCTTCCGCAAAACAATAAACCAGCTGGAGACTGATTTCGGTCAGTGGAACACCCCTTGGGGAGAAATCAATCGCTACCAGCGATTGAACGGGGATATTGAGCAAGCTTTTGATGATACAAAACCCAGTATTCCTGTTGGCATGGCTTCCGGAAACTGGGGCGCGCTGGCCTCTTTTGGTGCCCGCTCTTACGATACAAAACGAATTTATGGAACCTCCGGAAACAGTTTTGTGGCAGTGATAGAGTTCGGGGATAAGGTGAAGGCTAAAACACTTCTTGCCGGCGGCCAAAGCGGTAACCCTGCCTCACCTCATTTCGATGACCAGGCCCAGCGCTATGCAGACGTAAAATTCAAAGACGTGGCTTATTATCCGGAAGATGTAAAGAAGAAAGCGAGAGCAACGTATCACCCCGGGGAGAAGGTAAACGTTTCAAAATAGTCTTATAGGAATCTGCTCCTGTTAATCGCCCTACCTCTTTTAAACCTGCCAGCCTCGGGAATTCAGGAAGGGTTAAAAGAGGTAGGGCTTATTATTAGCAGGAGCTGCGAAAGCTTAGGCAAACAAGCTGTAAAATCTGCTATTCAATTTTATTCCCAGCCCACCCTCTTTAACGGGCTTTCACCAGTTTGTACTGCTTCGTTTCCCTTTCCGTGTTTACCAGCAGGATATAAACTCCTGATTCAAGTTCATTTCCGAGGGTGAGTTTTTGGTTAGCGGATATATCCTGTGCCTGCCACACCTCTCTGCCGCTTACATCATAAAGTTTCATGCTGCATCTTTCCCCTTTGCTTCCCGATAACTGAAGCGTTATCTGTTGAGTGAAGGGGTTCGGGTAGTAATCCAGCAGTGGACCTGATGGAATCGGTTCGCTGCCTGGTGCAGCCTGGGCGGTTGCAGTTGCTGCCATATAGGCGGAGAGCCTGTTTCCGGGAATAGGCAGCTCCTGCGTGCCATCCGGCAGCTGCCACCCCACCGCCAGGTGGTCGGCGCCTGCCCCCTCCTTGTGCAGCGCCTCGATGTAGTACTTCCTGCCGGCCTGCAGCGATACAGCGGCAGACTTCTGCGAAGGGTACCTGGTCCACTCCCTGCTGTTGGTGTGGCTCTCCAGGTAAGCTATCCTCCTTTTGTTTGCCGGGCTCTCGTCCGTGCTCAGCCACAGCTCGCTGTGGTCGTCGCTGGCGATCCAGAAGGTGTAGCTGCCGGTGGCGGGCGCGTGCACGTACGCCCTCACCCTGACGCCGTAGTTGTCGCCGGTGTACTTGGGTGACTCAAACAGGGTCAGCTGCGAGGTGGAGGTGGGCGCGGTGTGCAGCGGGATATCGGCCACCCGCGTGCCGCTGACACCGGCCCAGAACTCCCTGACGATGGGCGAGGAGCTGGCAGTGGCCGGGTGCACCGTCACGGCAGCCTCATCGGAGGCACTGGCCCCGCCGTTGTCGGTCACGGTTAACCGGAACACATAGCTGCCCTCCAGCAAGCCGCTGACAGTTGGAGCCGCTACCGTCCTGCTGCTGAAGGTGGCCGTATTCGGCCCGCTCACCTGGCTCCAGCTGTAGGTGCTGACGGTGCCGTCGCTGTCGGTGGCAGAGCCGCTGAGC
>NZ_BAAGXV010000013.1:0-17145 GCF_054779655.1 Pontibacter brevis | reverse complement strand
GCAATCCAGAGCACGGCATTGATGAACTGCCGGTTGTCTTTGGCCGTGCGCCCCACATCGGTGGACTTGCCCGGAAGCAGGGAAGACAGGCGTTGCCAGTCATAGCCGCTGATTTCGTAACGTCGCATAAGCTTTTTGAAACTTAAACAACAGTAAAACAAAATCATTCATTAATTGTCAACACGACCTAGTCTGCTGAAGGAAATCAAATCTCTTTATCAGCAAAACAGTCAGCACTTCAGCAAATAACCTTACAGCAGCTCCTGAATAATTCTTTCTACAGTAATGCCTTCGGCCTCGGCCTTGAAATTGCGAACAATGCGGTGGCGGAGGATGGGAAGTGCCACTGCCTGCACGTCTTCAATGTCAGGGCTGTATTTACCGTTCAGGATAGCGTTGCATTTGGCTCCCACAATCAAGTGCTGCGAGGCTCTTGGGCCTGCACCCCACTCCAGGTACTGGTTTGCCTGCTGAGAGGCCATCGGCATGTTGGGGCGGGTTTTGTGTACCAGCTTCACTGCATATTCCACCACATTGTCAACCACAGGTACGCGTCGCACTAATTGCTGAAAGTATATGATGTCATCCGCATGCAGAATTTTGTTCAGGGAGTTAACAGTAGCACCTGTCGTGTTTTTTACAATCTG
Organism: Pontibacter brevis; assembly: GCF_054779655.1. Lineage (NCBI taxonomy): Bacteria > Pseudomonadati > Bacteroidota > Cytophagia > Cytophagales > Hymenobacteraceae > Pontibacter > Pontibacter brevis. The sequence continues at coordinate 16,498 of NZ_BAAGXV010000013.1, read as the reverse complement.
AAGTTCCGACTCGTAACTTGGATAGTCTAAAGTGATGTTGAACATAAAACGGTCCAGCTGCGCCTCTGGCAGGGGATAGGTGCCTTCCTGCTCAATCGGATTCTGGGTGGCCAGTACAAAGAACGGCCTTGGCAGGTTATACTTGCGGCCGGCAACCGTAACAGCGTGTTCCTGCATAGCCTCTAAGAGTGCTGCCTGTGTTTTTGGGGGGGTGCGGTTGATTTCATCAGCCAGTACGATGTTGGCGAATACAGGACCGGTTACAAACTTGAAGTTGCGGTCTTTGTCCAGTGTCTCGGCACCAACAATATCGGAAGGCATGAGGTCGGGTGTAAACTGCACCCGGTTAAACGACATATCCAGCGAGGAGGCAATGGTATGGATAAGGAGCGTCTTGGCAAGTCCCGGAACACCTACTAACAGGCAGTGCCCCTGACAAAAAACAGCTGTAAGTACTAACTTAACGACTTCTTCCTGCCCTACAATCACTTTTGATATTTCGGAGGTTAACTCCTGGTAAACGTGGTGTAGCGCGTCGGCTGCTTCTTTGTCAGAGGTGAACTGCTTCATTTTTTTATTGCATTAGTTGTTGGAGACCACCACAAGCCTGGTACTCCGGATCGATTTCAATAAACACGGTGTCGATATTCTTGCGGAACCATTCATCTACGGCTTTGCTGCGCTTTTGAGCGAGCGCTGCGGCAGAAATCCGCTGGTAATCGTCCTGAAGGTTAGCCAGGTGCGGTTTTGATTTACCCTTCAGGTAAATGATGCGCACAGCCTCTTTACCATCCTCAGTAGTGAAAGGAACAGGCTTTGAAATGTCTCCTACCTGCATCGTGTCTATCACAAAGAAGATAGAAGGGTCTACCTGGTCCATTGGAATATAAGTGCTGCCGGAGCGGCCTGTCATCATGCCGCCGTTGTCTTTTGTATTCTTGTCATCGGAGTACTCTTTGGCCGCTTTCGGGAACGTCAGCAAGCTGTCGTTTAATATCTTCGTCCGGATACTATCCAGTGCCGTAACAGCCTCCTGTATGTCTACCGTTGCTGTGGCAGGTTTAATCAGAATGTGGCGCGTATTAAACTCCTGGCCGCGGCGCTGGATCAGCTGAATCAGGTGAAAGCCAAACTGAGACTCAATCACGTTCGAGATGCCGCCGGGCTCCAGGCGCAAAGCAGCAGCTTCGTACTCCGGTACCAGCTCCTTTTTCTTAAAGAAACCAAGTTCTCCGCCAGCCTGTGCCGAACCTGGGTCCTGCGAGTACTGCCTGGCTAAAGTGGCAAAGTCTTCACCGGCAAGTATACGATTGCGCAAAGCCTCCAGTTGCTCCCGGGCTGCCTGCTTTTGCGTTTTACTTACGGTAGCATGCTTTACAATCTGGCCAAGCTCTACTTCACTGGAGAAATAAGGAAGACTGTCTGCAGGGATGTTGTTGAAGTACTTCTTGATCTCCTTCGGGGTTACAGTTACTTTGTCTGTAATCTCACGCTGCATCTGCTCCATCACCATCTGCTCACGCACAGTGCGGCGCAACTCCTCTTTTAGTTGTGTAAGGCTTTTGTTGTAATACTGCTCCAGGCGCTCCACACCACCTACCTGGCCCGCCAGGTACTGTATGCGGCGATCCAGTTCATTGGCCACCATGGGTTCTGCCACTACAACAGAGTCTATCTCGGCACGGGCCAGCAGCAGTTTGTCCTGCAACAGGGAAGTAAACACCTGGCACTTCAGGTCCTCGTTAGGCTGCTGTTTAGACTGCTGAAGGTACTGCAGATAGCCAAACTCCAGGTCAGAGCGTAAAACAACATGGTTGTCTACTTTAGCAATAATGCCATCCACCTTGCGCAGCGCAGGAGCCTGAGCAAACGCCGTAGAGGAAGCTACAATGAGGCAGATTGCTGCAAAGGCCGATTTGGCAAAATAATGTATCTTTTTCAAGGTTGTAAAAATGAAATGATTACGTGCGCTTCGAGCCTGCCTGAATTTTCTAAGATAGAATTCTGGCAGGCTCTGAAGTGAAACGCACAATTTACGTCTTTATTCTGAATAAACTGAATTATCAGGCAATTGCAAAAAAGGTACCAGAAGAAGGTTATTCCTTTATCAGCTTCTCCACCTCATCCTGCCTCACAGTCACAGGGTACTTCTCGCGTAGTTGGTTAATCCACTGCTGCTCCAGGAAGTTCTGGTAATCAGAGATAGCCAGGCCACGCACTTCGTTCAGTTCTTTATATCCCGGCTCCAGCACATCCTCGATAATGATGAGGTACTCGCGGCCATTTTGCTGCACATTGTATGTTCCTTTCTGCCACGTTACTGTGTCCAGGGCCTTATTGTCTCCTTTCTGGAACTTCTTCTCGGTTATCTGCACACCCAGCGGGTTGTTGCTCTGCGCATTCAGGTTATCAGCAAGGGCACTAAGTTCTGTGGTATACAGCACAAAAGACACACGACGGTTGCGGCGGCGGCCTGTCTCTGAATTGTCAGGACCGGCCTGGCTTTTTGTGCCCAGGTTGTTGGTGCTTATTTGTGCCGGAGGTACTCCCTGAGAAATTAAATAGTCACGGGCGTTGCTGGCTCTCTCTGCCGCCAGATTCTTACTGGCAGTGGCCTCGCGGGCATCTGTGTGGCCGTTAATGTCCACTGTCAGGCTCTCGTTGCCTTTTAACAGCTCAGCCAGTTCATTGAGCCTAGCTGTGCCTTCCTGCGATAGCGCAAGCTTGTTCTGCTCAAACAGAATGTCTGTTAGCTTTGCAAAGTTTACCGGGTAACGGCGCTTATTGAGTTGGTCCTGTGCCTTTTGCAGCAGCTCTTTGTTTGCAGCACTTATAACGGTTGCCTGCACGCGTGGGCCCCATGTGTACTTCTCCCTGTTCTGGGCAAAGTAATTCTTAAGTCCTACGGAGTCTTCAATCGCCTTTGACCATACTTTCTCATCCATCATCTGGAAGAGCAGGATACCGTCGTGGTACTCCTGTACCAGCATTCTATAATCAGGGTGCTTTATTTCCAGGTTTGCCTTTTCATACTCTACCAGGCTCTTGTCTACATAAGCATCGTAGAGGAGGTTCATGGCATGGGCAGCAGAGTTTGTGGAGCGGGGCTGCTGTGCCTCTTTGGCATACTTCCAGAAGTCTCCTATGGTGTAAGGCTTGCCCTGGATAGTAAAAAGCGTTTGCTTTACAGCCTTGTCGTTCTCGTCGAAGGTCCAGTTTGCCTGTAACAGCTCGTTAGAGGCTTTGGCCATGGCGGTAGCCTTGGCTTGCGCATTCTCTGTGAAGTTGTTCTCAGCCTTGATGCGCTTCATGAAAGCGGTTTTGTTTAGCTCGGAGCGGGAGTCTTTTGCAATTCTGCTGCGCAGGTTTGGCTCCATGTCATCGTAAGAAGGCAGACCGCGTTTTTCCAGCAGCTTCACAATATGCCAGCCGTAGGGTGTAAGCACTGGTTGTGCCACATCGCCTGGTTGCTGCAAATTAAAAGCGGCATCCTCAAAAGAAGGTATCATGCGGCCTGTGCCAAACCACGGCAGCTCTCCACCATTATTAGCGGAGTTGGCATCTTCTGAAAACTCGGAGGCAAGCTTTTCCCAGTTCTCGTTGCGCTGCAAACGTTTGTAGATGGCATCTACACGCTGCTTCGCAGCCAGTGAGTCGGCTTTCGGTATGCCTGGTGTAGCACGCACCATGATGTGTGCGACTCTTACTTCGCCTTTGGCCTGGCGCTTATCGTTAACCTTTACCAGGTGGTAGCCGAACCGGGTACGCACCGGCATGGATATATCACCGACAGCTGTTTTATAAGCCGCATCCTCGAACGGGTAAACCATCTGGAGGGCTGTAAAATAGCCTAATTCTCCCTTGTTATCTGCTGCGGACGGATCCTGGGAGTTTTCCTGTGCCAGTTTGCCGAAGTCCTCACCGGCCAGGGCGCGCTTACGCAGATCCATTGTGCGGTTGTAAGCAGCTAAGGTGTCCTCGGGGGCGGCATCCGGTGCCAGGCTGATAAGGATGTGAGAAGCGTTTACTTCCTGCTTCATGCGCTCATACGCCTCCTTCACCAGCTTATCGGTTACGCTCTTTTCCGAAAGATAAGGCTGTGCCAGCTGCTCTTTATAGCCTTCCAGCTCGCGTTTGAAAGCAGTGGTCGTGTCCAGACCCAAGCCTTCTGCTTCCAGCACTTTGAGCTTAAAGTTGGTGTACAGGTTCAGGTAATCGCTTACGCTTTGGCGGGTGTAGGCGTCTTCGTTGCCGCTGTTGTTTTTCTCGTACACATAGCGGAACTCAGAAGTAGAAACAGGCTGTGTGCCAAGCGTAGCAATGGTGGGCTCTTTACGGTCATTCTTCTTGGTTGCGGTGCAGCCGGCTATTAGCAGGACAGAGGCCGCAACAAGTAGGTGATTACTGCGCATAAGTTTTTAAAACAGAAATTTTTCTTTTGCTGATCGGAATCAGGACATGCAATTTTACTTATTTTTTCTGACAGATAAGTCAAAAAGTGTAACCACAAATGTATTGCAAATGGTTTCGTTTCCGATAACGGATAATGCGCAGGGAAAGTGTATAAGTCGCTTTATTTGATTTTTTTATAAAGCAGGCAGGTGTTTTGGGAGCCATCGCTTGTGAACTCCACTTTGTCCATGATGCGGTTAACTAGGGCAATACCCACGCCGCCTTTTTTGCCGAGCCGGATGTTCTCCTGTATGTCTGGTTCTTTGTAGTTGGCACGCTTAAAAGCCAGGCCCTCGTCTGAAATTTTAAATTGAAGCGTGTCCTTCACCTGACTAATGGAGAGGACGATGTGCTTTTTAGGATCTTCGTGGTTGGCGTGAATAATGAGGTTGGCGCATATCTCATCTACAGCCAACACAATCTGGTTCATCAGAATATCCGATAAGGTAAGGGCATGCAGGTACTCCGTGACAAAGTCACGTATTGTTTTCAGGTTTTTCTTAGTACAGTTTACCCGAATGGAGTTATTCATTTGCAATACTCCTTGCTTCCTCGTAATCAGATACGATAGTCATGAGCAGGTCAAGGCCCAGTATCTCAAACACGTTGCGCACCTTGTCCTGCATGTTGTAGAAGATCAACTTTATCTGAGCATCCTCGAAGCGCTGCAGGTGCGAGATAAACACACCAAGTCCGGCGGAGGAAATGTAGTGCAGGTTCTTGCAGTCGACCAGAATTTTACTGTACTCCATTATTTCAGGATCGGACAGTTCCTCGTCCAGCATCACTGAAGAGCTGGCATCGAGTTCACCATCAAGTGTCATGATGATGGTGTTATCTTTGATTTCGTGTGTTATTTTCATCGGCATACTTTACGGCTTATTCATTTGTTTGGTTCAGCGGGCTTAAACTTAATCACCAGCAGTGTCTGGTCATCGTAGAGGTTGCCGGGGCCCGTAAAATACTCTAAGTCGTTGATGATGGCGTATTTGATGTCTTCTGCTTCAAGGTGATAGGTTTGCTGCAGCATATATTTTAGCCTGTCTTCGCCATATTCTTCATTGGCCTCGTTGCGGGCTTCCACAATGCCATCCGTGTAAATCACCATCACGTCACCCGGGTTGTAATCGTAATACATCTCCCGTATATGGTTGGCGTAGCTCTTGTCCCGGATTATGCCCAGCCCCAGGCCGTCTGTCTGGAAGTAGAAGACGTCGTCCATCATGGCGTTATAGTACAGCGTGTGGCAGTGGCCGGCACGTGCAAACATAAAGCCTTTCATGCTATAATCTATTATATATAGCGCAGAAGTAATAAAAGAAGTTTTCTCAAGGCAGCGGCTCAGGGCACTGTTGGCCTGCTTCATAAACTCGCTTGGGGGCATGTCCTGCTGCATCAGCCCATGGAAAATGCCCTTCATCTGGGCCATGTGGAAGGCGGCTGAAATACCTTTGCCAGACACGTCGCCGATGATGATGGCAATGCGGGACTCGCTCAGTTGCAGGAAATCATAAAAGTCGCCACCCACTTCCTTGGCTGCCACAGCATGCGTGCTTATCTCAAACCAGCTGTCGACTGGGAACTTCTTCGGAATAAGGCTGTCCTGTACCTGAGTGGCAATCTTTAACTCCTCCTTATAACGCTCATTCTGCAGCGACTCTGCTACCAGCCGCAGGTTTTCTATTGTGAGGATGGTCTGGCTGGTAAACGTGCGCAGCACATTGACCGTTTCGCGGTCGAAGCCCTGCTCAATGTCCTTCAGCAGGTACAGCACCCCCGAAAGGTAATTCTTTGACTTGATAGGCAGAATAATCAACGACTTCCAGGGCAGCATCAAATCCCGGAAGCCCGGGTTTCGGTTCAGGTTGTTGTTGATATAATCGATGTTGTGAATGTTATAGGCCAGCAGCAGGTGCCGTATGCGCTTAATCTGGTCTGTGTCAATGTTCAGGAGCTGTGTTACCTGCGGCTCTCCGTTCCGGATTAGCTCAAACCATGCAGCGCTGGCATCTGAGGCTTTGATGGTGCTCTCGAACAGCATATCGTATACCTGTGCCTCACTTTGCCCCTGCTGTATAGACTGGCTCAGGCGCTGGAAGTTGAGCAGGTCCTCGCTCTTCTGCTCAAACACGCTGGAGGTAGGCAGGCTGAACAGCGACACCAGGAAGGCTGCCAGCGTGTAGGAGCCCACAAACATCATAGCCAGCAGCAGAAAGCCCACGTCCGTATAGTCAATCACCAGGTTCGGGCTATCAGCCATGCCCCTGAAGAAGCGCACGAAAATGTAGCAGCTGAGCAGGATGGCACCCAGCAACACCAGCGAACGGCTCTTGTTGCTGAACGTCAGATAAGCCACCCATTTCAGGTTAGTGCACAGAAACAGGATATAAAAGCCTATCAGGGCCAGCAGCGGCATGAAGATGTAGCTGGTATAGTTAAAATTAAAGATGGTGAGCAGCAGCATGGCTCCCAACAGTAACTCAAACCAGTCCCAGGCTATCTGCAGAAACTTATTTTTATGATAGAGCAGCAGCTGCCGCCAGATATAAAAAGCCTTAGCCAGGAAAACGACCAGCAACCCGAAATTGATTTGGTACACGAGGTGCAGCAGCAGGGGAGATTCCGTGTCGGCGTAGTTGGTCATTACCTTGTAGCCCAGGAAAAGAGCCACACTCAGGTAAGCAGCCACAGCAGCCTTCGAGAAGAGATTCCAGAGATAGCCTATAAAGTCTATCCCTTTCAACGATTCTGTGCTCAGGCGTTGGAAAAGGAAAACAGAAACAAGGAAAACAACAATCAGGAGATTGTTTAAGAAAGGCAACGATAACTGGGACGTACCCTCCTCGCGGAGTCTGTTTGCAGAAAACAAAACATTCGTTAACAGCAGAGCCCAGCTAACGACAGCAGTAGTAAACAGTAAAGATCTTGCATTCGTTTTGTAAAGCATAGGACGGGAATCCGCTGTTTTATTTTCCTGCGATAGTGTGTTGCTTTTATTAGATGTAATTTCTGTGAAAGGTAATAAAAATTTCCGCTCTTTGGCCAAGGTATGAGAGTAGAGTTAGAGAAAAACAACTTGCATAACGTAAAACGGAAGGCGTAGGTTAGCTTTAGGCCAATCTGCGCCTTCCGGTTCACAAATAGTAAAAGCATGAGCCGGCAAGGGCGCAAAGTGCGCTTTACAAAAAATGCTGAAAGCGCACTCTGCATCTTACCACTCAGAGCTTTTGCAAGCCAGACACCAGCAAGTGTCGGTAAAACAAAATTGGATCTTAGCGGCTGTAGTTAGGAGCCTCCCGTACAATTTGTACATCATGCGGATGGCTTTCGCGAAGGCCGGCACCGGTAATCTTCACCATTTTAGCGCCTTGCAGCTTCTCGATGGTAGGTGTGCCGCAATAGCCCATGCCTGCACGAATACCGCCTGCCAACTGGTAAATCACCTCCTGCACCAGGCCTTTGTATGGTACGCGGCCTACGATACCTTCCGGCACCAGTTTCTTGGCGTTTGTTTCGCTGCTCTGGAAGTAGCGGTCTTTTGAACCTTCCTCCATCGCTTCCACAGAACCCATACCGCGGTAAGTTTTGAACTTACGTCCTTCGTAAATAATCATTTCACCCGGCGCTTCTTCCGTACCTGCCAGCAGGGAGCCTATCATCACAGTGCTTGCACCGCCCGCAAGGGCCTTTACAATATCACCGGAAAACTTAATACCACCGTCTGCAATCACTGGTACACCTGTGCCTTCCAGGCCGCGTACCGCTTCCATTACGGCAGATAGCTGCGGCACACCGATACCGGCAATGACACGGGTGGTACAGATAGAGCCAGGGCCTACACCTACCTTCACGGCATCGGCACCAGCTTCTGCCAGGGCTTTTGCACCCTCAGCTGTTGCAATGTTACCGGCTATCAGGTCCAGGTTCGGGAAAGCTTCTTTTATTCTTTTTACAGCATCAAGCACACCTTTTGAGTGGCCGTGGGCTGTGTCAACGCTTATCACGTCTACACCGGCTTCCACCAATGCCTTCACGCGGTCCAGCACGTCAGCGGTAACGCCTACGGCGGCACCTACACGCAGGCGGCCAAACTCATCTTTGCAGGCAAAGGGACGGTCCTTCTTTTTCAGGATGTCTTTGTACGTAATCAGGCCGACTAGTTTACCCTCCTCGTCCACTACCGGCAGTTTCTCTATCTTATACTCCTGCAGAATATCTTCTGCCTTGGCCATGTCGGTACCCTTGGCAGCCGTCACCAGGTTTTGGGTGGTCATAACAGAGGACACGCTTTGCGTCAGGTCTTTTTCGAAACGCAGGTCGCGGTTCGTGATAATGCCGGTCAGTTTGCCCGCATCGTTCACAATTGGAATGCCTCCAATCTTGTTCTCGGTCATAATCTGCACGGCGTCACCCAATGTGGCTTTCTCATTCAGGGTGATTGGGTCGAGAATCATGCCGCTCTCCGAACGCTTCACTTTGCGTACCTGCTGCGCCTGCTTCTTGATTGACATGTTTTTATGGATAAAGCCGATGCCGCCTTCCTGCGCCATTGCAATGGCCAGATCAGCCTCTGTTACAGTATCCATGGCAGCCGACACAAGCGGAATATTGATGCGAATGTTGCGTGTGAGCTGCGAAGAAGTGTCTGTCTGGTTGGGGAGTACCTCCGAGTAGGCCGGAAGTAAAAGCACGTCATCGTAGGTGAGTGCTTCGAATAATATCTTAGACTGATCAGAGATCATGGCAAATAAATTAAGGGTTGTTATTTGCCGCGTAAAATTAAGGAAATTTCTTTAGAATATGCTGCAACTAAGTGTGTAATATTTTTTAGCAGCATTTAAGACAAGATGCGCTTAGTATTTTTTCATTGTGGTATCCACCTGTGTGGCCCATGCGTGTATACCGCCTTTCAGGTTGAGGATGTTCTCATACCCGAGGCGCTGGCTGAGGTAGTTGATGGCCTGTGCACTGCGAAAACCATGGTGGCAAACCATTACCACCGGAATGTCGCGCCGGATGCGGTTCGCTTGTTTTGGCAGCTCGCCCATCGGGATAAGCTCTCCGCCTAAGTTGCAAATTTCAAATTCTGATGGTTCCCGCACGTCTACTATTTGTATGTTGCTACTGCGCGACAGTCGTTCCTTCAGTTCCTGAGCCGTAATTTCATCCATAGGTTTTCTTTTTTAGTAGCATGGTATACGAATGGCAACGGTATTACGACACCCTGTCTGCATCGTTTTACCTTATTTCCCCCGGACTTCAAATTTAAACAGGGAATTGTTTACATAAGGTGTTCCGGGAGGTTAAATTGCAACGATGAATGTGGTGCAAAGTATTTTAGAAGCCCTGCAGGCCATGAACCTGGTGGAGTTAACAGGTGTGGTGACAGGAATAGCCTGTGTGTGGCTGGCGGCAAAGCAAAACGTCTGGACGTGGCCGATAGGACTGGTAAGCGTGGGCATGTATGTGTTCGTTTTTTATGATGCGCGCCTTTATGCCGACATGGGACTGAATGCCTTTTATTTTGTTACGAGCTTGTATGGTTGGTACGTGTGGCTATACGGAGGCAAGAACCATTCTGAGCGCAAAGTAGGGCGGATAAACAAAAAGGAACTGACAGTGCTGCTGGCACTGGGGTTGGTGTTTACATTGGGCCTGGGGTACTTTCTGGATAACTATACCGATGCAGACCTGTCTTATACAGACTCTGCCACCACTGCCATTAGCCTGATTGGTTATTGGATGATGGCAAAAAAGCAACTGGAGAACTGGATTGTATGGCTGGTGGTAGACGTAGTGTATGTGGGAGTGTACACGTATAAAGACCTTTACCTGACCAGCTTTCTGTACTTTGTTTTCCTGCTTCTGTCTATAAAGGGTTACCTCGACTGGAAAAAGGATTTGGTGGCACTGAAACAGGCTCCTGCGGAAGCGAATGCATAGTGCTACTTATTCGTCTTATTGTGAAAGTCCTGCAAGGGTAGCTACACGTACAAGTTAAACGAGTACGATTGCTGCGATCCCGCTAAGGGCGTAGAATGTTTCACCACAACCCTGCAGCATATGAGACAACGTAAACTGGAGTTACCTGAAGAGTTGAAGTTTGAAAATCGTTTAAAGTGGGGCTATGAATCTCCGGATGAAAGCCCAAAGCAGGTTCATTTGAATCAATACGGCGAAAAGCAGCCTAGAACAGTGGAATTGTATAACTTCTACGATTACAGCTTTTCGGAGAATTAGCGCAATAAAATAATGTGCAACAGCAAGGGGTGCCGGAGTTTTCTCCGGCACCCCTTGCTGTTTTAGGAACTAACCAAATTGTCATGCTTTCTACGGATGTAATCCCGACCTTTGCCCTATGCTCAAAATTGCGATAACAGGGCCTGAGTCTACAGGCAAGTCTACCCTAGCGGAGAATTTGGCCCGGCACTATGACACAGTGTGGGTCCCGGAGTATGCCCGCACCTATGTGGGCAACCTGGGCAGGCCCTACACCTTAGAAGACTTAGAGGCCATTGCCAGAGGGCAACTGGCGCTGGAGCAGGAGATGCAGCCCCAGGCAAAGCGCATTCTCTTTTCGGATACAGACCTGCTGGTCATCAAGATCTGGAGCGAGCATGCCTTTGGCCAATGCCCCACCTGGATACAGGATAAACTAAAGCAACAGAATTACAACCTTTGCCTGCTCATGGGCGTTGATTTGCCCTGGGAGCCGGATCCACAGCGCGAACATCCGCACCTGCGGCAGTACTTTTATGAGTGGTACAAGCGGGAACTGCAGGCGCTGGGAGTGCCTTTTGTGGAAATTTACGGGCAGCAGGAAGAACGATTGCAACTGGCCTGCCGCCATATAGATGCTCTGCTCCAACAACATGACCTTCTGAAAAAATAAACTATGCTACATATCCTAGAAAACGAACAGTATAAAGTGGGGGTAGAGAGCCAGGGAGCCGAACTACAGCACTTTTTTAAAAAAGACGAGAACCAGGAGCTTGTATGGGTTGGTGATCCAGCTATCTGGAGTGGCCAGGCCCCTAATCTTTTTCCTATTGTTGGCGAATTGCCAAACCAGCAGTACACCTACAATGGCAAAACTTACCATATGAAGCGCCATGGTTTTGCGCGCCGCAGGGAGTTTAAGTTAGTAGATGAGAAAAAGAACAAGCTGGTATTCGAGTTAAAGCACGACGAGGAGACGATGGAACAGTATCCTTTTGAGTTCAGGCTGCTGATTGCATACCAACTGCAGCAGAACAGGCTGTCCGTCACCTACCAGGTTACAAACCCCGATGATGAGAAAATGTACTTTTCTGTTGGGGCGCACCCGGGTTTTAATGTGCCGCTTTACCCAAACGAGCGCTACGAAGACTACTATATCCAATTTGAGGAAGAGGAGACTGCAAGTCGCCATCTGCTGAGTGAGGAGGGCCTGCTAAATGGCGACACAGAACGCTTGCTGGAGCAAAGTAAGGTGCTGCCCCTGGACCGCAGCCTGTTCGACAAGGACGCTGTGGTGCTCAAGCGCCTGAAGTCAGAGAAAGTGACGCTGGCTAGCCGCACTAACCCGCGCCGCATAGAGGTGGCTTTTGAAGGGTTTCCGTACTTAGGTATATGGGCTAAGCCTGGTCCGGCACCGTTTGTGTGCATAGAGCCTTGGTGTGGCATCGCCAGCCGGGTAGGAGAGACCGGAGAACTGCAGGACAAAGAAGGAATAATTGAGCTGAGGCCCGGGCAGATTTTCGAGCGTACTTTTACTGTTACTGTGCTATAGCCGGTACAGGAACCGCAGACACAAAGTATAAACTGCAGGTGATAAGGCAGTCTAATAGCAACCTATTTAACATCTGATACGAAAAGGGCCCTGTTTATCAAACCTTAAGTTCCGCAAGGCCTTTTTTTGATACTGTTGCGTGTAAATTAAAAGCAGCGGCCCCGACTGAATCAAAGTATTCAGTCGGGGCCGCTGCTTTTAATTTACACTTTTCTTAATGCACTGATGGTTCCGGGAACTTCGGAACCTTTATGTTTCTAAAGTCATACTTCGGCTCAAAATCGTTGATGGGCAACGAAATGCCGGGTGGAAGGTCAATGTCTGGCAGATCATCGCCTAGCGGTTCGCCTCCGTCATCGTCATTGTCAGTGGATGGCGGGCGGTTAAATCTGTTGCGTGGGGCGAATGCATAGTAGGCGAGTATCGTCAAAAGGGCTACAGTATATATAATGCTAATCATCATCGCGGTAATACATTAAAATGTTAATGTTATGCCGCTTATTTCTGCGGCAAAGGTTTCAAATTCAGTACGTAAGGGGAAAGGTGCCTTAGTATGTTTTACAACGTACTTTTGGCCTTTGTGGTTATCTGTAAAAGCAAATTTTGAGTAGGAGTGCAGCAGCAAAAGCCGAATGCTTTACAAAGTATAATTATTCCTTCTTTGTTTGAAAGGTAAAGCCCCGTACCTTTGCGGTAGTTTAGGGGGTGCCTTAATAAAACGGGCTGAGATCATACCCATTGAACCTGATCCGGGTAGTGCCGGCGAAGGGAAAAAACGGTAACGAAATTTAACAGGATGCTCACCCCTGGCATGCCTGTATGTTTCATCAATTCATTTCTTTATAATGCGTAATTTCTTTATCGCAGTGGCAGCACTTCTGTTGCCTATGCAATTGCTGGCCCAGTACCAACTGAGCGGGCGCGTAACAAGTGCAGCCAATGGCGGGGCCCTGGCCGGAGCTAACGTAGTGCTGGAGCGGACAGGTACAGGTGTGTCTGCAGGAGCAGATGGCCAGTTCTCATTTCAAAACTTACCCTCCGGAAACTATAGTCTGAAAGTAACTTACCTTGGCTATGAGCAGAAGAAGGTAACGGTGGCCTTGCAGCAGGATGCCCGGGTAGAAATAGTGCTTCAGCCGCAGGCTCTGCAGACAAGCGAAGTGGTAGTGCAGGCTACACGTGCCGATGCACGCACAGGTACCACCTTTACCAACGTGACGCAGGAGGAGATAGCGGAGCGTAACTTCGGGCAGGACTTGCCTTACCTGCTGGAGCAGGTGCCTTCTGTGGTAGTGAACTCCGATGCCGGCGCAGGCGTGGGCTATACCGGCATCCGTATCCGGGGCTCTGATATCACCCGTATCAACGTAACCGTTAACGGTATTCCAATCAATGACCCGGAAAGCCATGGTGTGTTTTTCGTGAACATGCCTGATTTTGCCTCCTCGGTGGAAGACATACAGGTGCAGCGGGGCGTGGGAACCTCTACAAATGGTGCCGGTGCCTTTGGCGCCAGCCTCAACATCCAGACGCAGCAGGTGCGTCGGGAGGCCTATGCCGAGACAGACCATACCTACGGCTCCTTTAATACCTGGCGGAACAACGTGCGCTTCGGAACAGGGCTAATCAACGGTAAGTTTGCCTTTGATGGCCGCCTGTCGCGCATTAAGTCCGATGGCTATATAGACCGTGCTTCTTCTGACTTGAAATCCTTCTATTTTTCAGGCGGCTACTACGGCGACAAAACCTCTCTGAAGTTTATTGCATTCTCCGGGGCCGAGCAGACGTACCAGGCGTGGTATGGCACTCCGGAGGCGTTGGTATACGGCACTGCCGCAGATGTGCAGGCCTACATCGATCGCAACTACATTGAGGGCGCTAACCGGGAAAACCTGCTAAGCGCGGGTCGCCGCTACAACTACTACACCTACGACAATGAAACCGACAACTATCAGCAGGACCATTACCAGTTGCACCTGTCGCATGATTTTATGCCGGGGCTGAGTTTTTCGGGAGCGCTGCATTATACGTACGGGCGTGGTTATTATGAGCAGTTCAGGCCAAATGACAGGTTGTCTAATTACGGGCTGCCAAGCGTGGAAATAGGAGAGACGATCATTTCCAGATCTGATATCATACGTCGCCGTTGGCTGGACAACGACTTCTACGGTGCCACTTATGCACTGCAGTACAACCCAAACAGCCGCCTGAATGCTACGCTTGGAGGTGCCTGGAACAGGTACGATGGCCGCCATTTCGGTGAGGTTATCTGGGCCCGCTATGCCTCTACTTCTAACATTCGTGATAAGTACTATGATAACGATGCCGTGAAAACGGATTTCAACATCTTTGCAAAAACAACTTATGGCTTAACAGATAAGCTGTTTGTGTTTGGTGATGTGCAGGTGCGCACGATCAACTATGGCTTCGAGGGCTTTGACAATGACCTTGTAAGCATAGATCAGGAAGTGGATTACACTTTCATCAATCCAAAGGCGGGTATTACGTATAACCTGCAGCCGGAGCACCAGTTGTATGCCTCTTATGCCATCAGTAACCGGGAGCCTGTTCGCAAAGACTTTATTGAGTCGACACCGAGCAGCCGGCCAAAGCATGAGACGCTGCGCAATATAGAGGCTGGTTACCGGGGGCATATCGGCTTAACAGAACTGGCCGGTAAGGCGCTGACGGCAAATGTAGAGGCGAACTACTTCTACATGAACTATAAAAACCAGTTGGTACTGACAGGGCAGATAAATGATGTTGGCGCCTACACCCGCACCAACATCGACGACAGCTACCGCCAGGGGATGGAACTGTCTGGTGTGATGCGCTTAGGAGAAGTTGCTTCCTTCACCACCAACCTTGCCTACAGTCAGAATAAGATAGATGGCTTCAGCGAGTTTATAGATGACTACGATACCGGTGACCAGGCACAGAACAACTACGGCACCACGACCATTGCTTTCTCGCCTGCATGGGTAACAACCAATCAGCTGGAGGTGCAGGTGCTGAAAGGACTGCGCGCTGCCTTCATCTATAAGTCGGTAAGTAAGCAGTACCTGGACAATACAGAAAATGAGAACCGTATTATCCCGGCTTACCAGGTAGGCGATATTCGCCTACGCTACAATATCGGCTTTGAAAACGTCCTCAAAAATGTAGAATTGGGGCTATTGGTTAATAACGTATTCAACGAACTGTACGCAGCCAATGGCTACACCTTCAGCTACATTGCCGGTGGCGCACCAGTCACAGAAAACTTCTACTACCCGCAGGCTACCCGCAACTACCTGCTGTCGGTAGGGCTGAAGTTTTAAATCAGATACAGGTGCTGCTATTCGTTCTTCCGGAGGTAGACCTGAATATTAAACTTTCCAACAAGTTATAAAAGCCCCACCAGAATGGTGGGGCTTTTCATTTTATTAGTTATAGCGGTACTACCGCTTCCTTAGCTATGAACTGACGTTGCAGAGCAGTCCCAGCGGGACGAACTGTTGTTAGCCCGATGGCTAGGAGGCATCATAACATGACTCATCCCGAATTTTAGTTGATTTGGGATAAAAAAGGAAGAACCTCCTGTTCTAGTGGTAGCTATATCACTAGAACAGGAGGTTCTTTATGTCTAGACAAGGTACTAACGCAGGGCCTGGTAGCGATGTTTTCTCGCTGGCCCGCTTTTTCTCTCACCGTCTCACTTCTTTCCTTGCTCCATTTCTCCTCGAGCTCGACAGGCTGCTCGACCGCCGGCTAGTCAACACCTTCCAGGGCCTTTGTGAGAGCATTATCCGCCACCGCAGCCGCCCTNAGGCTTATGCGCAGGAACTGCTGGAAAGGAAGCAACTGGTGCTGCTGCTTTGGGATGAGAGCGTGCAGGAAAAGCCCGGGAGCCTGGAGAGTGAGGGGCTGTGCACGGTGAGGAGCGTGAAGGCAAAGCGCCTGCTCCGAATCAAGAAGGGCTACTATGACCCTCCCACCAGAGAGGCTGTGCATGTGCCGGGGCTGCGTTGGGTGGGACTTTTGCTCTGCGGCCTCCGGGCCCGGCCCCTGGTGGCCAGTTTCAAGTGGTGGACCAGCCGGGGCAGGCAGGCGACAACCCTTGCCCAGGTAAGGCTGCAGCAGCTGCAGTGGGCAAGGGAGAGCTTTGGCTCTGCCGTGCTCCATGTCTTTGACAGGGGCTACGCCTCCAGGGAGTGGCTGGGGCTGTTGCTCTCCAGGCAGGACCGCTTTCTGATGCGCTGGCCATCGGCTTACAAGCTGGTGGATGTGCTGGGA